>JANMYI010000695.1:0-12971 GCA_031381955.1 Burkholderiales bacterium | reverse complement strand
CTGACATGGACTACAGCCGACGCGAACTCGCCGAGCGCCTGGCCAGCGAATACGTGCTGGGCACCCTGCGTGGTGCGGCGCGGCGGCGTTTCGACGATTTGCTCGGTGCCCACCCCGCGCTGCGCCAGGCGGTAGCGGTGTGGCAGGAACGCCTGCTGCCACTGAGTACCAGCGTGCCCGAAGTGAAGCCGCCGGCGCGCGTTTGGCAGGGCATCGAGGCACGCTTGTTCGCTGAAGCCGCGCCGGCGCCGCGCTGGTGGCACAGCTTGGGGCTGTGGCGCGGCCTGAGCGCGCTGAGCAGCGTGGCGGCGGTGGCGTTGCTGGTGTTGGTGAACCAGGTGCCGCCGGCGCAGCCGCCGGTCATCACCATCCTGGCGGCCAACCCCGAGGCGGCGCAGGCGCTGAACGCCAGCTTCGTGGCCAGCATCAGCGCCGATGGCCGGGCGCTCGTGCTGCGCCCGCTCAACCCACTCACGGTGTCTGCGCAACAGGCACTTGAACTGTGGGCCGTGCCGGCACAAGGGGCACCACGCTCCTTGGGCCTGGTGCGCCCGGACGGTGCCACCACCTTGCTCAGAACGAGGCTGCTGCTCGACACCGCGGCCTTCGCCGTCAGCGTTGAGCCGCAAGGGGGCTCACCCACCGGCGCACCCACGGGGCCGATCGTCTCAGTGGGCAAGCTGCAAATCTGATCTCCTTTGCCACCCAGCGAAAGCGCGCCACGGTCTGCCGTGGCGCGCTTGTTTTGGCGGTGCGAAATCGCGGGCGCAACCGCCGATCTGAAATCAGCTCATCCGATCGAGCCCGGGTTGCGTAAGTGAGCCCAGGTGCCGGTTTGCGGCATCGAGTCCCACGCAGCAATGCGTCACCCCACGCTCGAAGGAGATCACAGATGAACACCCGTTACCCGTTCAGCCGCCTCGCCGCGGCCGCCCTGCTGGCCAGCAGCCTGATCGGCGTCAGCGCCCTGGCCTCCAGCCACCGCGAAGCGCCCTTCATCACCACCGTGCCCAAGGTCGATGCCACTGACTTCTACATGTTTCGCAGCTACGAAGCCAATCGCAGCGACTATGTGACGGTGATCGCCAACTACATCCCGCTGCAAGACGCCTACGGCGGCCCGAACTACTTCTCGATGGACGCCAACGCGCTGTACGAGATCCACATCGACAACGACGGCGACGCCAAGGAAGATCTCACCTTCCAATTCCGCTTCAAGAACACCCTGGCGGCCAATGGCGCGGGCGTGAGCCTGAACATCGGTGGCAAGCAGGTCGCGATTCCGTTGATCCAGGCCGGGCAGGTGGCCAACGTGAATGACGCCAACCTGAACCTGCATGAGACCTACAGCGTCAGCGTGTTGCGCGGTGACCGCCGCAAGAGCAATGGCCAGATGGTGACGAACGCCAGCAACGGCAGCGCCACGTTCGACAAGCCGGTGGACAACATCGGCGTGAAGACGATTCCCGACTACGCCGGCTATGCCGCCAAGCACATCTACAACGTCAACATTCCCGGCTGCAACATGCCGGCCAAGATGTTCGTCGGCCAGCGCCAGGATCCGTTTGCCGTCAACCTGGGCACGATCTTCGACCTGGTGAATGCCCCGGTGGCGGTGATCACCAACCCGGCGCTGATCAACGCCGTGCCCAACACCATTGGCGACAAGAACGTGACCACGCTGTCACTCGAAATGCACAAGAGCTGCCTGACGCAGGGCGGCGACGACGTGATCGGTGGCTGGACCACGGCCAGCATGCGACAAGCGCGCTTGCTCAATGGCAACCCGGCGGCCGGGCACCATGCCAGCGAGAAGGCCGGTGGCGCGTGGGTGCAGGTCTCTCGCCTGGGGATGCCCCTGGTGAATGAGGTGGTGATCGGCCTGAAGGACAAGGACAAGTTCAACTCGTCCAAGCCCAGTGGCGATGGCCAGTTTGCCGACTACGTGACCAACCCCACGCTGCCGGCGTTGCTGGAAATTGCGCTGGCCTTGCCGGGCATTGCGCCGACCAACTTCCCGCGCACTGATCTCGTCACCACCTTCCTCACCGGCATCAAGGGTGTGAACCAGCCGAAGAAGGTCACGGCCTCGGAAATGCTGCGCTTGAACACGGCCATCGCGCCGGTGCCGTTTGCGCAGCAGAACCGCCTGGGCATCGTGGGCAACATCTTGGCCATGGGCAACGACAACGCCGGTTATCCGAACGGCCGCCGGCCAAAGGATGACGTGGTCGATATCTCGCTGGTGGCCGTGATGGGCGGGCTGTGCATGGCCAACGGCAACGCCGATGCCCTGGGCTTTGGCCTGGCGTGCAACCCCGCCGCGGTGCCGCTGGGCGCCACGGCGTTCAAACTGCATGATGCAGTGGATCAAGCGGTGGTGCCGTTGTTGGCCACCTTCCCGTACCTGAACACGCCGATCCCCGGCAGCAAGTGAAGGAGCCCGTCATGAGACTCTATTTGATGATTGGCACGCTGGTCGCGGCCGCTGGCCTGGTGGCGTGCGGCGGCGGTGACTCGACGCCCGTGGTGGGCGATCGCGAAGTGCCCACCAGCGCCACCGCGTCGCCCACCGCCTTCAGCCAATGGGCGGGCAGCGTGGCGCCGGAAGAAGGCACCGAGCCTTTGGGCACGGACATGGTGGTGCCACCCACCTCCGAGACCGATGAGCCGATTGCAGTGAGTTGACGCTGCTGCCCGCGCGCCAAGCCGGCGCGCGGGCTTTCTTGCGCAGCCTGTGGCCGCGCAGCGTTGCGCCGTCGTGGCGCTACGATGGCGTCGGGCGCAGCGTGCGCCCGCACCCGCCCGCACCCGCCCACTCGGGCCACCGGGCCACCGGGCCGCCACCATGCTCTCAGCCGAAGACTTCAACCAGCGCGGTGCGGGCAAGCTGCCCGGGCATCTGGGCATCGTCATCACGCAGATCAGCGCCGCGCAGGTTTGCGCCGAATTGGCGGTGACGGCAAAGGTGATGGCACCAAACGGCTTCTTGCATGCCGGCAGCGTGGTGACGCTGGCCGACACCTGCGCCGGTTATGGCTGTGTGGTCAACCTGCCGCCAGGTGCCACCGGCTTCACCACGGTGGAGCTGAAGTCGAACCACCTGGGCACGGCGCTTGAAGGCAGCATCACCTGCGTGGCCACACCGCTGCACCTGGGCAAGACCACGCAGGTGTGGGACGCGGTGGTGAGCCACCTTGAGACGGGCAAGACGATTGCCGTGTTTCGCTGCACGCAGATGATTCTCTACGCCAAAGCGGCCCACTGACCCGGCGCGCGAACGACCCTGCACGGGCCATCAGGCCTTTGTGATGTGCGCCTGAAGCCCGCGGCGCGGTGACGCAACGGCCGCGGGCCCGTAGCCCAGCCGCGCCCACATCTGCACCGTGTGTTGTGGCGGTGTGGCGCCCAGAAGTTGATGAATGGCGGCATAGGGCCGGGCTTGCTCAGGGTACTCCTGCAAGGCCTGCTGCAAGGGGTGCATGGACAGGCCATGCGCGGTGGCGGCGAGTTGCGCGCGTGCATAGGCTCGGCCGGCTTGCAGTTGCGTGGCGCGGTGGTTGCCTTCAGTGATCATCCAGAAGAACGCCGGCGTGGCGGCCAGCTTTTCATTGAACGACTTGATCTGGCCCTGCACCGCCGAGCTGTCCGGGCTGGAGGCGCGTGTGCGATCAAACAGACCCAGCGCCACCAAGGCTCGGACCAACGGCTCGTTCAGGGCGATGCCATCGCGGTGCTGCGCAATTTCGGCCGGGCCCACGCGCAGCACGTTGTACGACTCCAGCAGCGTGCGCGGCGTCACCAACTCGATCTGCCAGGCCTGCATGGCAATCTCGCGCTGGGCCTGCACCAGGCTGACCTGCTGCGGCCCAGCGAAGCCGATGCGCACCGGCGCGCCGGCCACGCTGGCGGCAATGGCCGCCAGTGCCGGCGGCGCGGGCTCGCGCATGTCGTACGGCGCCCGGTTGGTGTGGCGCTTGAAGATCTGCGCGAACAGCGGGTCGGGGCGCACCGTGGCATCGTGCACCAGGCGAATCCTGGCGGTGGGGCGGGCGTCGAGCTTGCGCTCGTCAAAGACGCCTTGCGGGAACAGCGTCATGTCCGCGCGCAGGCCGCGCTCGCGGGCAGCCAGATCCAGCAGCTCCAGGAAGGTGCCCTGGCTCATGATCATCTGGCGTGACAACGGGTCGGTCTGCGGCAGCAGGCGATCCAGATCGACGCGCAGGGTGATTTCATCCGGTACCGAGAGATCCACCAACCAGGACTGCAGGTTGTGCGAATGCGGCGCCAGGATGGCATGGGCCAACGCCCAGCGTCGCGGGTCGGTTTCGCTCATCGGCTGGCGCCAGGCGGCCACGGCCGCAGCAGGCAACTCACTGCTGCAACCCAGCAGTGGGGGCACCGCCGCTGCGATCACACCGCCACCGGCCACGCGAAGAAATTGCCGTCTGTCCATGCTGCGCTCCTCATGCATGCCGGGAATTGTGGGCAGCAGGTGGGCACCGCACAATCGCCTGAATTCGTTGATCAGCCATGCATTCATGAATACCTCAGGTTTTGACTGGAGCCTGGTGAAGTCCTTTCTCGCTGCGCTGGAGCACGGCAGCCTGATGGGTGCGTCACGCGCTTGCCGGGTGAGCCAGCCCACGCTTGGGCGCCACGTGGCCGAGCTGGAGCAGCAGCTCGGCACCGTGCTGTTCGAGCGCACGGGCCGCGGCCTGCTGGCCACGCCCACCGCGCTGCGCCTGGCCGAGGCGGCGCGGCAGATGGAAGCCGGCGCCGCGGCGCTGGCACGCAGCGCCGCGATGGCTGACCAGGCCGCACAAGGCCGGGTCCGCATCTCGGCCAGCCAGCCCGTGGCCTGTGTTCTGTTGCCCCCGCTGATCGCCCGCCTGCGCGAGGACTTGCCGGGCGTGACGGTAGAACTGCTGGTGACCAACGCGGTGAGCGACCTGTTGCGCCGCGAGGCCGACATTGCCCTGCGCATGGTGCGGCCCAGCCAGGCCTCGCTCATCGCCCGGCGCATCGGCACGGTGAACATCCGAGCCTGTGCACACCGCGACTATCTGCGCCGCATGGGCGTGCCGCAGCGGCCGCAGGACCTGGCCGGCCACGAGGTGATCGGTGGTGACAAGCAAGACGACATCAGCCGCGGCATCGCTGCGGTCTTGCCTGCACGGGCCGTGGCCTTCAGCCTGTGCACGGACGACCTGATGGCCTATTGGGCCGGCGTGCGTGCCGGCCTGGGCGTGGGCTTCGTGGCCGACTACTTGCTGCGCAGCGACCCACAGGTAATGCCGCTGCTGCCGATGCTGAAGCTGCCGCGCTTGCCGATCTGGCTCACCGTGCACCGCGAAATTCGCACCAGCGCACGCATCCGCGCGGTCTATGACTTCCTGGTTGAACAAGTCCCGCCGAGCCTGGAGGCTTGACGGGCCGGTGCTGGCGCACAGGCTTCAGCGCTGCATCATCAACTGCGCCGCCACCGCCACGGCAATCACCTCGGGCTCCTTGCCTACCACGCCGGGCACGCCGATCGGGCTGGTGACGCGCGCGAAGTCGGCTGGCCCAAAGCCGCGCGCTTCAAGGCGGTGGCGAAAGCTGGCCCACTTGCTGGCGCTGCCGATCAGGCCGATGAACGGCAGGTCGTCGCGCTCGCGTGCACGCGCCAGGCACGCGGCCAGCACGTCGAGGTCTTCGGCGTGGCTGAAGCTCAGGATCAACACGTTCGACGCCGCCGCCAAGCCAGCCACCGCGCCGTGAACGGGTTCGCTGTGCTCGGCCTGCACATTGGGCGGCAAGGTGGTGGGGAAAATCTCGTCGCGGCTGTCGAACCAGTTCACGTTCACCGGCAGGTGAGCGAATACCTGTACCAGCGCCTTGCCGACATGGCCACCACCGAACAGGGCCACGGGCAGATCCCGGGCCAGCGTTGATTGCAGTTCGGTGCGCAGGGCTGGAACGTCCGCTGCACCCAGGTGTTTGAAGCCCAGCACCACCACGCCACCGCAGCATTGGCCCAGGGCCGGGCCCAGGGCGAAGCGCAATTCGTCGGCGCCGGCCTGGCCGGCCAGCAGGCGCCGGGCATGGGCAATGGCCTCGAATTCAAGGTGGCCGCCGCCCACGCTGCCAATCAGGCCTTGCGGCAATACGGCCATCCAGGCGCCCGGCTCGCGCGGGCCCGAGCCCAGCACATTGAGCACGGTGACACGCACCGCCGCGGCGTGTTCAAGGTGCGCCAGCAGCGCCGCCGTGGCGGCTTGTGTCATCCGTTAATCACTGGGCCCGGGCCCGCGCCTTGGTCTTCTCGCAGGCCAGCAAGATGCGCTCGGGCGTGGCCGGCGCGTCCATCTGCACCAGAGCCTGGTGGCCGGCGCTGGCGCTGACCGCGTCTTTCAGCGCAAAGTAGGTCGACAGCGCCAGCATCAGCGGCGGCTCGCCCACGGCCTTGCTGCGGTAGGGCGTGGGCTTGATGTTTTCACCATCGAACAGGCGCACGTTGAAGGCTTCAGGCACGTCGCTGGCCACCGGGATTTTGTAGGTGCTCGGGCCATGGGTGAGCAGCTTGCCCGCCGGGTTCCAGATGCACTCTTCCATCGTCAACCAGCCCAGGCCCTGGACGAACGCGCCTTCGATCTGGCCGCGGTCGATCGCCGGGTTGATGCTGCGGCCCACGTCGTGCACGATGTCCACGCGCTTGAGCCACCACTCGCCGGTGAGGGTGTCGATCTCCACCTCGCTGAGTGCGGCGCCATAGCAGAAGTAGTAGAACGCGCGGCCTTGCAGCTTGGCCATGTCGTAGCCGATTTCGGGCGTGCGGAAGTAGCCCGCGGCCGACAGGCCCACGCGCTGCAACCAGGCTTGCTTCACCACATCGGCCCAGGGCACCGCGGCCTGGCCACCACGCGCCTGGCCGCCGGCAAAGACCACGTCTTGCGCCGTGCAACCCAGCATGCCCGCCGCCACCGGCGCCAACCGTTCACGTAACTGGTCGCAGGCATGGTTGATGGCCGCGCCGTTGATGTCGGCCCCGCTGCTGGCCGCGGTGGCGCTGGCGTTGGGCACCTTTTGCGTGTCGGTGCCCAGCACGCGAACGGCTTGCACCGGCACGCCCAGGCCGTCAGCCGCCACTTGCGCCATCTTGATGTTCAAGCCCTGGCCCATTTCAGTGCCGCCGTGGCTGACGCTCACCGTGCCGTCTTGAAACACGTTCACCAAGGCGCCGCCCTGGTTGAGCATGGTGGCGGTGAAGCTGATGCCGAACTTCAGTGGGGTGATGGCCAGGCCACGCTTGCGTGTGCGGCTCTTGGTGTTGAACACATCCACCGCCGCGCGGCGAGCGCGGTAGCCGGATTCAGCTTCCAACTCATCCAGGATCTTGTCGGCGATGAAGTCTTCGATCACCTGGCCATACGGTGCCGTCATCGAGCCCGCATCGCCGCTTTGCGCGGGCGGGCGGTACAGGTTCACCCGCCGCACATCCAGCGCATCGAGCTTGAGTTCGCGGGCGATGAGCTCGATCACCGTTTCGATGCCGAACATGCCCTGCGGCCCGCCGAAGCCGCGAAACGCGGTGGCCGATTGGGTGTGCGTCTTGCAGCGGTGGCTGACCACGTTCAGGTTGGGCAGGTGGTAGCAGTTGTCGATGTGCAGCATGGCGCGGTCGTTCACCGGGCCGGAAAAGTCGACGCTGTAGCCGCAGCGCGAGGCCAGCATCACGTCCAGCCCGAGGATGCGGCCGCTAGCGTCAAAGCCCACGTCGTAATCGATGCGAAAGTCGTGGCGCTTGCCGGTGATCATCATGTCGTCGTCACGATTGACACGCAGCTTCACCGGCCGCTTGAGCACATGCGCGGCCAGCGCGGCGCTTTGGCTGAAGATGCTGGCGTTGCCTTCCTTGCCGCCAAAGCCGCCGCCCATGCGCCGGCAAATCACTTCCACATCGTGCGTGCCCAGGTTCAGCGCCGCGGCGGCTTCGCGCTGGTTGCCGTCGGGGTGCTGGGTGCTCACATACAGCGTGAGCTGGCCGTCTTCGCGCGGCACGGCGTAGGTGATCTGGCCTTCCATGTAGAACTGTTCCTGCTGGCCGCAGGTGGTGCTGCCTTGCAGGCGGTGCGGCGCCTGGGCAATGGCCCCGGCCGCGTCGCCTTGCGCCAGCGTCTTGGTGGGGATGATGAAACTCTGCGCGGCCAGGGCCTGCTCGATGGTGATGAGCGCCGGCAGTTCACCCACCAGCACCTTGGCGTGCTTGGCTGCTTCGCGTGCATAGAGCATTTCGCGCGCCACCACCACGGCCACCGCCTGGCCCACAAACTCCACCTTGCCGGCGGCGAGGAACGGGTCGTCGTGGATGATGGGGCCGCAGTTGTTTTCACCCGGGATGTCGCGCGCCGTGAACACCGCCACCACGCCATGCGCGGCCAGCAGCGCGGCGCGGTCAATGCCTTCGCCGATGAGTTCGCCATGCGCCACGGGCGAGGTCACCAGCGCGGCGTACAACGTTCCACGCAACTCTGGAATGTCGTCGGTGTAGCAGGCCTCGCCGGTGACGTGCAGGTGGGCCGATTCATGCGGCAACTCTGCGCCTTGTGCGCCTTGCAACGCAACAACGGTGAGTTCAGCCAGGGTGGTGGGGGCGTTCATGATCAGGCCTCCTCGGTGATGGGCTCGGGCGACACAAATTTCAGGATCAGGTTGCGCGCCACCAGCGCGCGGTAGGCCCAGGTGGCACGCAGCCCGTCGCGGGCGATGAAGCTGGCGGCGATGGCTGCGTCGAGCGACGCGGCGTCGATTTCATCGGGCCGCTTGCCCTCAATCAGCGCTTCGAGCTTTGGGGCCCGCGCTGGGGACGGCGTGAGGCCGTTGTAGGCCAGGCGCACCTCACGCAGCATGCCGCCGTCATCACGCCAACTCATCGCCGCGCAGGTGGCTGAAATGTCCTGATCAAAACGCTTGCTGATCTTGTGCGCGGCAAAGCGCCGGCCCTGCAGGCGCGGCAGGGTGATGGTTTCAATGAACTCGCTGAGCTGCAACACGCTCTTCTTCTGGCCGGTGTAGAACGCCTCCAACGCCACGCTGCGTGTGACATCACTGCCCTTGGCGCCGCGGCGGCGCAGTTGCAGCGTGGCGCCCAAAGCCAGCAGGCAGGGCATGGAGTCGCCAATGGGTGAGCCGTTGGCAATGTTGCCGCCCAGCGTGGCCGTGGCGCGAATGGGCGGCGAGCCAAAGCGGCGCAGCACTTCAGCAAAGTCAGGCAACTCGGCCTTGATCAGATCCATCACCACATCGAGCGTCACCGCCGCGCCGATTTGCCATTGCGCCGCGCTGGTGCCCACGCGAGTGAGCTCGGCCACGCCGCCGATGTAGGCGATGAACGGCGGGCGCTCGAAGCGCTTGTTCACGCCTAAGCCGAATTCGGTGCTTCCGGCCAGCAAGTAGGTGTCGGGGTGATCGGCCAGGTAGCTCGATAGTTCAGCCGCGGTGGCCGGTGAAACGAACTCACTGCCCTTGCGCGTGCGCACCACGGGCGCCACGATCACTTCGCCTTCGAGGTTGTGGCTGCTGACCCTGGGCCGCGCGATTTCCTTCAGCAATGCCAACTCGTTGGCATCCTGCAAGCTGCGTTGCGCCGCCGGCGCTGCGCAGGCTTGCAGCGTGGCGTCGATGATGGGTTTGTAACCCGTGCAGCGGCACAGGTTGCCGGCCAGGGCGTCGTTCACTTGCGCGCGGGTGGGCTGCGCGGCATGTTCGGCGAAGGCGGCCATGCTCATCACGAAACCCGGGGTGCAAAAACCGCACTGCGAGCCGTGGCAGGCCACCATGGCTTGCTGCACCGGGTGCAGGCTGCCATCGGGGCGCCTCAGGCTTTCCACCGTCTTCACGGCTTTGCCGTCAAGCGCCGGCAGCATCTGCATGCAGCTGTTCACCGGCTTCCAGTTGATGGCCTGGCCCGCTGCGTTGGGCTCGCCCACCAGCACCACGCAGGCACCGCAATCGCCTTCGGCGCAGCCTTCCTTGGTGCCGGTGCGGTGCAGCTTTTCGCGCAGGTAGTCAAGCACCGTCGTGGTGCGACGCTCGCCATGCGCTTGGTGCACGGCGCCATCGAGAACGAAGCGCACGGCGTAAATGTCACTGCTCATGGTGCGCGTACCGCTGGGTGTTGATGAGGGTGGAGATTGTAGAAGTGGCCCCTCCCCGGTGCGGCAAAGGCTTGCACGGGTGAACCCGGTGAATGGCGCCGCGCCGCAAGGCCCAAAATTTGCATCCTTCGCTGTGCCGGCCCGCCGCCGGCAACAGTCAACCCCTTACTTTGACCCGGAAGACCTGGAGCCTGCCCCTATGTTCACCTTTGTCCCGACCCGGCGCGCGCTGATTGCCGCCTTGACTGCGCTGTGTGCCCTGCCGCTGGCGGCCACCGCACAAACCACGCCGATCAAGTTCCAGCTCGATTGGCGCTTTGAAGGCCCGGCCGCCTTGTTCTTGGCCTCCGCCGCCAAGGGCTACTACAAAGACGCCAAGCTCGACGTGACCATTGACGCCGGCAACGGCTCGGGCGGCACGGTCACGCGCGTGGCCTCGGGCTCGTATGACATCGGCTTTGCCGACCTCGCCGCGCTGATGGAATTTCATGCCAACAACCCCGATGCACCGAACAAGCCGGTGGCGGTGATGATGGTCTACAACAACACGCCCGCCGCCGTGCTGGCGCTGAAGAAAAGCGGCATCAGCAAGCCGGCCGATCTGGCTGGCAAGAAGCTCGGCGCGCCGGGCTTTGATGCCGGGCGCCGCGCCTTCCCCATCTTCGCCAAGGCGAACAGCGTGGGCGCGGTGAACTGGGTCAGCATGGACCCGCCGCTGCGTGAAACCATGCTCGCCCGCGGCGACGTTGATGCGATCACCGGCTTTTCGTTCACCTCGCTGCTCAACCTGGAAGCGCGCGGCGTGAAGACCGAAGACATCGTGGTCATGCCGTTTGGCGACTTTGGCGTGAAGATGTACGGCAACGTGATCATCGCTTCGCCCAAGTT
This sequence comes from Burkholderiales bacterium, assembly GCA_031381955.1. Classification (GTDB taxonomy): domain Bacteria; phylum Pseudomonadota; class Gammaproteobacteria; order Burkholderiales; family Burkholderiaceae_C; genus Rubrivivax. Next base: position 1,944 of record JANMYI010000695.1, on the reverse strand, counting down.
GATCAAAGACAACCCCGAGGCCGTGCGCGCGTTCTTGAAGGCCTTCACCAAGGGCGCCAAGGAAGTGATGGCCAACCCCGACGCCGCCATTGAGTACGTGAAGCAGCGCGACGGCATCATCAATGTGGACCTCGAAAAGCGCCGCCTGCGCATGGCGGTGGATTCGGTGGTGGCCAGCCCCGATGCACGCGCCGAAGGCTTCGGCCAGGCCAGGCTGCCGCGTCTGGCGCTGATGGCTTCGCAGGTGAGCGATGCCTTCAATACCAAGACGCGCATCGACCCCCATGCGGTGTGGAATGGCTCGTTCCTGCCCAACGTGGCTGAACTCAACGTGCTGCCACCAGTCAAAAAGTAATCGGTTGCGTTAATGACCTCGTTTGTTGACTTTAATAAGGTCTGGCTGGCTTACAACGAGGAGCTTCTGGCACAGAGCCACTTTGCAGTGGAAGAGATTTCGCTGCAAGTTGAGCAAGGCGGCTTCATCGCCATCGTCGGGCCTTCGGGCTGCGGCAAGAGCACCTTCATGAAACTGGCCACGGGGCTGAAGAAGCCCAGCCGCGGCAGCATCCGCATTGGCGGCGCGCCGGTGACCGGGCCCCTGAAGATCAGCGGCATGGCCTTCCAGGCACCCAGCCTGCTGCCCTGGCGCACCACGGTGGGCAATGTGCTGCTGCCGCTGGAAATCGTCGAGCCCTATCGTTCCAGCTTCAAGGCCAAGCGCGCTGAATACGAAGCCAAGGCACGCGCCCTGCTCAAGAGCGTGGGGCTGGGCGGCTATGAAGACCAGTTTCCCTGGCAACTGTCGGGCGGCTTGCAGCAGCGCGCCAGCATCTGCCGCTCGCTGGTGCACGAACCGAAGATGCTGCTGCTGGACGAACCCTTCGGCGCGCTCGACGCCTTCACGCGCGAGGAGCTGTGGTGCGCCATGCGCGACCTGCAGGCGGCGCAGAAGTTCAACGTCATCCTGGTCACGCACGACCTGCGCGAGAGCGTGTTCCTGGCCGACACGGTGTATGTGATGAGCAAGAGCCCGGGGCGCATCATCGTGCGGCGCGACATCGACCTGCCGCGCCCGCGCGACCTGGAGATCACCTACACCCCGGCCTTCACCGACATCGTGCATGAGCTGCGAGGGCACATCGGCGCTCAGCGCGGCCAACCCGTCAAGGCCACCACCACGATGGCCGGGGCGCGGCAATGAGCCGCCGGGCCGTTCCCAAGGCGAATTCCGCAGCACGCAGTGCGGAGGTTGTCTGATGAGCCGCAATATCGAGCGCTTTGCGCCGCTGATCCTGCTGGTGGCCATCCTCGCGTTGTGGCAGTTCATCTGCAGCGCCTTCAACGTCAGCGAGTTCATCTTCCCCAGCCCCTGGCGCATCGTCGAACAAACCTGGGAACACCGCTGGACCATCCTGGGCCATGCCTGGCGCACGTATTGGGTGACGATGGTCGGCTTCGGGCTGGCCATCGTGGTCGGTGTGCTGCTGGGTTTTCTGATGGGCAGTTCGCGCCTGGCCTACAACGCCATGTACCCGCTGATGACCGGCTTCAACGCGCTGCCCAAGGCGGCGTTCGTGCCGATCCTGGTGGTGTGGTTCGGCATCGGCGCGGGGCCGGCCATCCTGACCGCGTTCCTGATCTCCTTCTTCCCCATCATGGTGAACATCGCCACCGGGCTTGCAACGCTGGAACCGGAACTGGAAGACGTGCTGCGCGTGTTGGGGGCGAAGCGCTGGGACGTGCTGGTGAAGGTGGGCCTGCCACGCTCGATGCCTTACTTCTACGCGTCGTTGAAGGTGGCCATCACGCTGGCCTTCGTCGGCACCACGGTGTCGGAAATGACCGCCAGCAACGAAGGCATCGGCTACCTGCTCATCTCGGCCGGCAGCTCGATGCAGATGGGCCTGGCGTTTTCCGGCCTGGTGGTGGTGGGCATCATGGCGA
>JANMYI010000668.1:0-11087 GCA_031381955.1 Burkholderiales bacterium | reverse complement strand
GGCGGCCAATGCGCTGGTGGGCAACGACGCCTCGCTGTCGGCGCTGTCCAGTGCCGACCCTACCTGTTCCAGCTCGCAGATGTTCAACGCCTACTTCGGCAGCACGCTGGAACAGTTCCGCGACCAGGAATCGACCAAGGTGCTGAGTTGCACCAGCACGTCGGACTGCCGCACCAAACTGCTGACTGCGTACGACGAAGGCTCGCGCTCGTTCTACTTCGAGTCCGACGTGCAGTTGTCGGGCAACGGCACGCTGGGCAGCCGCACCGACCCGGTGACGCTGGTCACGCCCAATGCCCTCACCGTCAACGGCACCTGGGATGTCTGGGGCGTGATCTTCTCCAACAGCGCGGACTGGAACGACCTGGGCACCGGCTCGGCCAACATCCACGGCGCGCAGGTCACCTGCGCGGCCTACAGCAACAACGGCAACGGCACCATCACCTATGACGCCGAGGCCTTGAAGAACCTGCGCCGCCAGACTGGCCTGTTCGTTCGCGTGCCCGGCAGTTGGCGCGATTTCTGATCGACTTCAAGGACCCGGCCATGACCCTCACGCGCCCGCTCGCCCGCACTCGCCAAGGCGGCTTTTCATTGGTCGAATCGCTCATCGCCACCGTGGTGGTGGCCTTCGGGCTGCTGGCCGTGACCGGCATGCAGATCACCCTGACGCGCAGCGCCGACCTGGCGCGCCAGCGCGGCGAGGCGGCGCGCCTGGCCGAAGAGCGCATGGAAGCCTTGCGTGCCTTCAGCGTGATGAAAACCACCACGGGCAGGGCGGCCTGGGCCGATCTGGCCAACGGCAGCGATTCGGTCAGCAGCAACGCCACCTACACGCGCAACTGGACAGTGGCCAACGCCGCGACGGACCCGATGCGCCGCGTGAGCGTGAGCGTGAGCTGGACCGACCGCAGCAACCAGGTGCAAAGCGTGACGCTGAATTCAGTGATCTCGCGCACCGACCCGGCCGACGTGGGCTCGCTGGGCTTTCCGCTGCCCGAAAACACCACGCTCAAGAGGCCGAAGAATCGCAACCTGAACATCCCCGTGCCGGCGCTCGACTTGGGCGGCGGCAAGAGCGTGTACCAGTTGGCCAACAACTTTGCCGTGGTGTTCAGCAACGACTCGGGCTACGTGGTGAAGAAGTGCGACTTCGTCGTCACCACGGCCGAGCAGCTCACCAGCTGCACGGCCTATGACGCCTACATCGTGGCCGGCTATGTCAGCAAGACCATGGCGGCGTTCCCGGCCGGCCTGGCCATGAATTCGGCCTCGCTCACCGGTTACGACGCCAGCAGCGGCCATGGCGTGCAGTGCACGCTGGCCGATGCGCAGAACCAGAACACCACCGGCACGGTCATCGCGGGCTACAAGTACTACCTGTGCGTGGTGAGCGTGGTGGCCGGCACGAACTGGGGCGGCACTTTGCGCCTGGCCGGCATGGCCAGCGGCACCAACTACATGGTGTGCCGCTTTGAATACGCGGCGGTGAGCGGCGTCAGTGCCAACCAGCGCAACGTGCAGCCCTATGTGAGCGTGAGCGAGTCGTTGGACAACCAGAACTTCATCATCGCCACCGCCGCCACCTGCCCCAGCATGGGCGGGCTGCAAAGTGTGGTGCACCAGGATTGCCGCGCGTCCAACGCCGGCCGCGCAGCAGCGTGCCCGGCGACATGATGTTGCCTCTCACTCAAACAAGCTGCCCTCGCGCCCCGGCGCCACCAGGCCCAGGTGCTTGTACGCCGCCGCCGTGGCCACGCGGCCGCGCGGCGTGCGCTGGATGTAGCCCTGCTGGATGAGATAGGGCTCGATCACGTCTTCGATCGTGCCGGCCTCTTCGCCAATGGCGGCGGCCACGTTCTCCAGCCCCACCGGGCCGCCGTCGAAGCGGTAGATCACGGCTTCAAGCAGCTTGCGGTCCATCACGTCAAAGCCCAGCGGGTCGACATCGAGCATGGCCAGCGCGGCGTCGGCCACCGTCTGGTTGATGCAGCCGTCGGCCTTCACTTCGGCAAAGTCGCGCACGCGGCGCAGCAGGCGGTTGGCGATGCGCGGTGTGCCGCGCGAGCGGCGGGCGATCTCCATCGCGCCCTGTACATCGGCCGGCACCTTCAACAGCTGCGCTGAGCGGGTGACGATGCGCGTGAGTTCTTCCGGCGTGTAGAACTCCAGCCGCGCGACGATGCCGAAGCGGTCGCGCAACGGGTTGGTGAGCATGCCCGCGCGCGTGGTGGCGCCCACCAGCGTGAAGGGCTGCAAGTCGAGCTTGATCGAGCGCGCGGCCGGGCCCTCGCCGATCATGATGTCGATCTGAAAATCTTCCAGCGCGGGGTAGAGAATCTCTTCCACCACCGGGCTGAGGCGATGGATCTCGTCGATGAAGAGCACGTCGTTGCGCTCGAGGTTGGTCAGGATCGCGGCCAGGTCTTTCGGCTTTTCCAGCACCGGGCCCGAGGTGGAGCGCAGGTTCACGCCAAGCTCGGTGGCGATGATGTGGCTCAGCGTGGTCTTGCCCAGGCCGGGCGGGCCGAACAGCAGCACATGGTCGAGCGACTCGCCGCGTTTTCGCGCCGCGCCGATGAAGATTTCCAACTGCTCGCGCGCCTTGACTTGCCCCACGTATTCCTGCATGCGCTGCGGGCGCAGCGCGCGCTCAACCGCTTCTTCGTTCGGCGAGGCGGGTGCGGCGCTCACCACGCGCGGCAACGCGGCGGCTTCGAAACTGTCGGTCTTGATGCTCATTTGGAACGTTAGTGGAATGAAGACCTAACGAACTGCCGACTCACCGGCCCAAGGCGCGCAAGGCCAGCTTGATGCCTTCACTCACGCCACAACCCGGCGGCAGGCTCTTCAGCGCGGCCGCGGCGTCACGGTCGCTGTAGCCCAGGGCCACCAGGGCCTGCACGATGTCGCCCTGGGCGGCGTCAAGCACCGGCGCCGGGCCGGCCAGGTCGGGCCCGAGCTTGCCCTTCAATTCGAGCAACAGCCGCTCGGCGGTTTTCTTGCCGATGCCCGGCACCTTGAGCAACCGCGCCGCTTGTTGCAGGCTCACGGCCTGGGCCAGTTCGGCCACGCTCAAGCCCGACAGCAGCGCCAGCGCGGTGCGCGGCCCCACGCCGCTGATGCGCACCAGCAGGCGAAAGGCTTCGCGCTCGGGCGCAGTGAGAAAACCGTAGAGCAGTTGCGCGTCTTCGCGCACCACGAAGTGGGTGAGCAAGGTGCAACGCTCGCCCAGGGCGGGCAGGTTGTAGAAGGTGCTCATCGGCACATCGACTTCATAGCCGACGCCCTGCACATCGAGCAGCACTTGCGGGGGGTTCTTGGCGGCTAACGCGCCGGTGAGTCTGCCGATCATCGAGCCATTATCTGGCCCTGCGCGGCGTGGCCGGCGTCAGTTGCGGCCGAACAAACCCAGGCGCTGCGCTTCGAGCGCTGCTTCGGCACGCGAGCTGACGTTGAGCTTGCGGTAGATCTGCTTCACATAGTCAGCAATCGTGTGCCGCGACAGCGTGAGCTGGACGCCGATTTCGGGCAGCGTGTAGCCCTTGGCCACGCGCAGCAGCACTTCGGTCTCGCGCTCGGTGAGCGACACCGCCGGCAGGGCGTTGGGCGACGGCACGGGCTTGGCGCGTGACTTGGCGGTGAAGTAGGCCATGACGCGCCGCGCGATGGACGGCGACAGCGGCGGCTCGCCCTGGCTGATGCGGTGCAACTGCTCGGTGATGAGTTCGCGCGGCTGCTCTTTGAGGATGTAGCCGAAGGCGCCGGCCTGCAGCGCGGGGAACAGGTGCTCGTCGTCATCGTGGATGGTGACCACGACCGATTGCGCCTCGGGCTGCTGGTCGCGCAGCGCGGTGACCACATCGACGCCCGAGCCATCGGGCAGGCCCAGGTCGATGAGGGCGAGCTCAAACTTCACCGCCGACACCAGACCCAGCGCATCGTGGATGCGCGCGGCCTCGGAGATTTGCGCATCGGGAAAGACTTTCAGCACCAGGGCGCGCATCCAGGCGCGAATCTCGGGCAGATCTTCGAGCAGCAGAATGTTGTTCATGGTGGCATTCAATGGGCCTGTAAGCGAAGCATGGTAGCGCGCATCAGACGACGATGGTGGCCCGCTCCAGCGGGATCGTGAGGCGTATCACGGTTCCAAACCCCGGGCCCGATTCAACCAGGCATTGACCTGCCAATTGCTTGGCTCGGTGCTTCATGCTGGCCATGCCATGGCCACGATCGAGCCGGCCATCCAGCTCCATCGGGATGCCTTCGCCGTTGTCTTGCACCACGACTTGAAAGTCGCCGTCGGCCAGGGTGCAGCGCAGCGAGCAGTGCGTGGCCCCGCTGTGCTTGATGATGTTGCTCACCGCTTCGCGCAGGATGCGGGTGGTCTGCACGAAAGCGCGCGCCGACAGCGTTTGCGGGAAGTCGTCTTCGCCGGGTGCGGTCCAGTCGGCCTCGATGGCGGCCTGGGCCAGGCGCGACACGACCTCGGCGCGCCAGTCGCCCAGCGCGTCGATCAAACGCACGGGCTTGCCGGTCAGGCCGCGCACCGACAAACGCATTTCTTCCAGCGCCTCGCGCGCCAGCGTGGAAATGCGCTCGGATTCGCTGGTGTGCACGATGGTCAACAGCTTGGCACCCAGGTCGTCGTGCAGGTCGGCGGCGATGCGCTTGCGTTCGCGTTCGGTGACCTGCTCGACCCGCAGTTCGCTCATCTGCGTGAAGTTGCGTTCGATCTCGTCGGTGGCTTCGCGGATGCGCGCTTCCAGGATGGCCTTGGTTTCTTCGGCCGACTGCAACGCGCGCCCGTGCTGCTGCAACAGGCGCAGGCCCACCAGCACCATCATCACCGGCATGGCCATCTGGGCCAGTTGCGTGGCCAGCGAACGGTGCGCGAACTTCTGCGCAAAGTATTCGACCGCCAAGGCCACGAAGGCGCATGCCAGGAAGCTGGCCATGGGCCAGAAAGCGTGCCGCTGGCGCACGTGCCAGCGCGCACCCAGGTACATGCAGGCCGCCCACAGGGCCTGCGCGGCCAGCAGCACATACCAGAAGCTGGCCACCGGATACAGCCGGCCCGGGCCGGCCAGCAGCAGGCTCAGCGGCACGACGACGCACTGCAGCGCCAGCGCCCAGGTCACCCAGCGCAGCCGCAGTTCGGCATAGCGCAGCAAGAACTGCACCCCGGCCAGGGTGAGCAGCGGCAGCATGGCGCACAGCAGGAACTCGGCCACCGAGTTCTCGAACGGCAGGTCGCGCAGCCACTTGCGCGATTCGACGATGGCCCAGCCCATGGCCAGGGCACCGAAGTAGGCCAGGTGGCTTTCGCGCCGGTTCATCCAGCCCAGCACGAACATGAAGCCGCCCATCAACAGCAAGGTGGCACTCAGTGACTGCGACACATCCACGTTCAACGCCTGCTGCCAGCCATGGCGCACGGCCAGTTGCGACTGCGGGCCGATGAGCAGTTCAGACAGGCCGCCGGCGCGGTGCGACGAGCCGGTGTGCGCCAGTGGGTGGCCCACGACCTTGATGTCCAGCGTGTTGTCGCCGGGCTGCATCAGCGCGGCCGGCAGGTTCACCAGTTGCGGGTGGTTGCAGTTGTAGCTCAGCGGCTCGGTCATGCTCCCGCCGCTGTAGATGACCTGGCCGTTGAAGTAGACCTCCAGGTTGGTGCACACGTGCGCGATGTACAGCGCCATCAGCTCGCCGCTGGCGCGCGCGCCCTCGGCCTGGAAGTGCAGCCGGTACCACACCGGGCCGGCCTGGTCGCGCCGCGTGTGGTGCCACTCATCGGGCAGTTTGACGATCTTGGCCGCCTCATCGACGGGGAAGCTGCGGCCTTCGCCCACCGCCGACAGCGCCGCGTTCAGCGTCACCATCTGGGCTGGCGCGGCCGCGCCAGCCAGCCCCAGCGCCGCCGCCATCAACCAGGCCCGCAGCGCGGTGCAGAACGGCCAAGCGCGTTGGGGGCGAGCAGGTGGGGACATGGGCGCGCGATTGTGCAGGAAGGGTGCCGGCACCTCGGCTTGGAAAAGCGGGGTGTTTGGCGGGCAGCGACAATGCCGCGGCCCGCAGCAACCCCAGCCCGACAGGCTCCTGACTCTTGATCCTGCGCCACAACTTCGAGCCGCCTGACAACGCCCGCCTGGCCCAGTTGTGTGGGCCGCTGGACGCCCACCTGAGGCAGCTTGAAGCGGCCCTGGGCGTGGCGCTGGCCCGGCGCGCGCAAGCTGTGCGCATCGAGGGCCCGGCGGCGGCCGCGCGCCAGGCGCTGGCGGTGCTGTGCCGGCTGTACGAGCAGTGCGACGCCCCCCTAGCGCCCGAACAGATCACCCATGCCCTGGCCGCAGTGGCGGTGGCACAGGGCAGCGAGATCGTGCTGCACACGCGCCGCACCGACCTGGCCGCGCGCACGCCGAACCAGGCCCAGTACCTGCGCCACATCCTGGCGCACGACCTGAGCTTCGGCATCGGCCCGGCCGGCACGGGCAAGACCTTCCTGGCCGTAGCCTGCGCCGTGGACGCGCTGGAGCGCAGCGCGGTGCAGCGCATCGTGCTCACCCGCCCGGCGGTGGAAGCCGGCGAACGCCTGGGCTTTTTGCCCGGCGACATGGCACAGAAGGTGGACCCGTACCTGCGCCCGCTGTATGACGCGCTGTATGAGTTACTGGGCTACGACCGCGTGCAGCGCGCATTCGAAAAAGGCCAGCTCGAAGTCGCGCCGCTGGCCTTCATGCGCGGGCGCACGCTCAGCCACGCTTTCGTGATTCTTGATGAAGCGCAGAACACCACCTCAGAGCAGATGAAGATGTTCCTCACTCGCATCGGCCTGGGCTCGCGCTGCGTGGTGACGGGCGACGTCAGCCAGATCGACCTGCCCAAGGGCCGCACCAGCGGCCTGGTCGAAGCGCGCAGCGTGCTGGCCGGTGTGCCCGGCATCTCCTTCACCGACTTCACGGCCGAAGACGTGGTGCGCCACCCCCTGGTGGCGCGCATCGTGCGTGCCTACGAAGCCTTGCCCGCGAGCGGCAAGTGACAAGCAACTGACAGGCCCGTGACAGGCCCGCGACAAGCACGAGATGGCGCTGCCCGCCTTGCAACTTTCCTTGCAGTTCGCCGACCCGCGACACCGTGAGCACCTGCCGCGCCACCGCGTGCAACGCTGGTTGCGCCACGCGCTGAAAGCCCCGGCGCAGTTGACGGTGCGCGTGGTGGGCCAAGCCGAAGGCCTGGCGCTGAACCACAGCTTTCGTGGCCAGGCCCATGCCACCAATGTGTTGACCTTCGACTACGAGCGCAGCCCCGTTGTGCTGGCCGACCTGGTGCTGTGCGCGCCGGTCATAGAACGTGAAGCACAGGCGCAGGGCACGCCGCTGTGCGCGCACTACGCCCACCTGTTGGTGCATGGCGCGCTGCATGCGCAAGGCCATGACCATTTGCGTGCGCGCCAGGCCCGGGCGATGGAGGCGCTGGAAAGCGCCATCTTGCTCGGCCTTGGTTTTGCCGACCCGTACCGCCGTTAGAGCTGGGTTGAAGCGCCTTCAGGGCCGGCGCCGCGAGCCCAGGTAACGGCGGCGCCAGAAGAAGGCAATCAGGCCCGTGGCCACCGCGGCCATGATGGTCATGGCCACCCAGATGCCGGTGGCGCTGTGGATCAACGGCAAGGCGTCGAAGTTCATGCCGAAGAAACCAGTGATCAGGTTCAGTGGCAGGAAGATGGCGGTGAGCACGGTGAGCGTGCGCATGATCTCGTTGGTGCGGTGGCCCAGCGCCGAGAAATGAATCTGCACCGCGGTTTCGGCCGATTGTTCGAGCCGGCGCACGTGGCCCAGCACGCGCTCGATATGTTCTTGCACGTCGCGCGAGCGCACGCGCAGCAACTCGCGTTCGCGCCGCGCCGCGATGGATTCTTCATCGGGCCATTCGTCCAGCGCGTCGAGCCATTCCTGCACCGCGCTGCGCTGGTCTTCGCAGGTGTCTTCCAGCAAGTGCAGCGCATTGCGCGCTTCGAGCAGCCGCTGCCAACGGTTGAAGGGGCTCTTCGGGTCGAGCAGTTGCGCTTGCAGGTGACCAAACTGGCGCGTCAGCGAGCGGCGCAGTTCGAGATAACTGTCGACCATGAAGTTCACCATGCGCAGCATCAGTTCGGCCGGGCTGGTGGGCAGGCGCGAGCCGCCGCGCGCATCGTGCGGGCCCTGCGCATGCATGGCCAGGCGCTGGGCAAAGTGCTCGCGCACCAGGCAGTCAGGCGGGTGCACGGTGATCAGCACGCGGTCGAAGATGGCAAAGCCCACCGGGCTGGTGGCCACCGCCGTGGGCAAGGCATCTTCGGGTTCAGTGGTGGCCGGCGCCAACAGGCGGCGAAAGACCAGCAGGTCGTACCACGAGGTGGTGTCGAACTGCGACCTTAACTGCGCGTTCAACAGGTCAGCCACATGCAGGTCGACCAGGGCTCCGCAGTCCCATTGCGCCAAGGCGACCTGGACGGCGGGCAACTGCGCCTCAAGCTTGTCGCGCGCGCAGCCGATCCAGATGAACCCCGCCCCCGGCAGGGCCGCGGGCAGCGCCGGCAACTCGGCAAAGACTTCGGGCGCGACGTGGCAGACGCGCATCGCGCTTCAGGCCCGGCGCAACAGGCGCGAGGCTTCGAGGGCGAAGTAGCTCAGCACGCCATCGGCCCCGGCACGCTTGAAGGCCAGCAGCGACTCCATCATCAACGCGTCGTGCGCCAGCCAGCCGTTGGCCGCCGCCGCCTTGAGCATGGCGTACTCACCACTCACCTGATAAACGAAGGTGGGCACGCGAAACTCTTCTTTCACGCGGCGCACGATGTCGAGGTACGGCATGCCGGGTTTGACCATCACCATGTCGGCACCTTCGGCCAGGTCCATCGCCACTTCACGCAAAGCTTCATCGCTGTTGCCGGGGTCCATCTGGTAGGTCTGCTTGTCGGCCTTGCCCAGGTTGGCGGCGCTGCCCACAGCGTCGCGGAAGGGGCCGTAGAAGGCGCTGGCGTACTTGGCGCTGTAGGCCATGATGCGGGTGTGGATGCGCCCCGAGCCTTCGAGCGCGTCGCGGATGGCGCCGATGCGCCCGTCCATCATGTCGCTGGGGGCCACGATGTCCACGCCGGCCTCGGCCTGCACCAGCGCTTGCTGGGTCAGCACTTCCACCGTCTCGTCGTTCAGGATGTAACCCGTGTCATCGAGCAGGCCGTCCTGGCCGTGGCTGGTGTACGGGTCGAGCGCCACGTCGGTGAGCAGGCCGAGCTGCGGAAAGCGCTGCTTCAATTCGCGCAACGCGCGCGGCACCAGGCCGTCGGGGTTGATGGCTTCGCGGCCGTCGGGCGTTTTCAGGCTCGGGTCGATCACCGGGAACAGCGCCATCACCGGCACGCCCAGGGCCACACATTCCTCGGCCACGCTGAACAGGCCGTCGATGCTGCGGCGTTGCACGCCGGGCATGCTGGCCACGTCTTGGGAGCGGCCCACACCGTCGAGCACGAACACCGGCAGGATCAGATCGTGCGGCGTCAAGGCGTGTTCGCGCACCAGGGCACGGGTGAAGGCATCGCGGCGCAAGCGGCGTGGCCGGTGGGCCGGGAAGGTGGCGAGGTGCGGCACGGTGATCCCCTGTACGCGGCTGAGGGCGGCCAAGCGCCCGGGTGCCCCTGCTGTGGGCGTGGCGGTTGGCTTGACCGCCGGACCCTTGGTTTACGGTATTCCGCAACCCGGGGAGTCCTGCTAGAGTTGCCAGTGAATGATAGCCGCAAGGTCGTCATTCCCTGCTTTTCCTCCCTGAGCAGGTGCCTTAGCGTGTTGACAGCGATAAGGCTTGCCGGCCCTGATTCACTTCAGGGCCGTTTTTTTTGGTTCCGGCACGGCGCTGCGCGCCTTAACTTCGCTGCGCGAAGTTAGCCTCACCGCAGCGGCCCGTGGCCGCTGTGGCTTCCAGTTCAAGCCCGGGCCACATAATTTGCCGCATGAGCAGCGGCTACTTGTGGGTCAAGGCGTTTCACATCGTCTTCGTGGCGAGCTGGTTTGCCACCCTGTTTTACCTGCCGCGGTTGTTCATCAACCTGGCCGATGTGGCGCCCGCTAGCCATGCCGAACGCGAACGGTTGCTGTTGATGGCCCGGCGGCTGTTGCGCTTTGGCACCCTGCTGATGCTGCCCGCGCTGCTGCTGGGCATGGTGTTGTGGCTGGGCTATGGCGTGGGGCGCGGCGGCGCTAACGTTTGGCTTAACCTGAAGCTGGTGCTGGTGGCGCTGACCGGCGGCTACCACCACGCCTGCGCGCGTCTGCTGCACCAGTTTGAACAGGGCCGCAACACGCGCAGCGCGCGTTGGCTGCGCGTGTTCAACGAAAGCGCGGTGCTGCTGTTCACGGCGACGGTGGTGCTGGTCGTGGTCAAGCCCTTCTGAGAGGGTGTTGAGGAAATGAATGGCACCCGCGTGAGGCCCAAAAACGGGCCCAATCTAGGCGCAAAGCGCAGCCGGGCTGGTCCCTTGCAGGGCGCGCCCTCGCATAGCGAGGTCTCTTCGCCAGGCACAAACAGCCCGTGTGGGCTGTTTGTGTCCAGGCTCAGCCCGGCGAGCATTTGCAACGACGAGTGGGCCCGTTTTGGGGCCTCACCCGCAGGGCCGGGCGGCTCAGGGCGCTGGGGGGTGTTGCGCCGCTTGTCCGGGCCACCAGCCCGGGCCGCGCGCCGCGCCTTCCCCAGCGCCCTTGGCCACCCGGCGCGGGTGCCATTCATCTCGTCAACACCCTCTTGGGCGGGCCGATGAAATAACCCACGCCGCGCATGTTCTGGATCACGTCGGCACCGAGCTTGCGGCGCAGCTGGTGGATGTAGACCGACACCGCGTTGCTCTCGATCTCTTCGCCCCAGCCATACAGGCGGTCTTCGAGTTGCGCGCGTGACAGCAGCGCGCCCGGGCGCGCCAGCAGCGCTTCGAGCACCGCGAACTCGCGCGCCGAGAGCAGCACCGGCACGCCGTCTTTCGTGACCTGGCGTGTGGCCGGGTCGAGCGTCACGCCGGCGTGGCTCAGCACGGTCTGCGCCCGGCCGCTCTGGCGCCGCAG
>JANMYI010000627.1:0-10929 GCA_031381955.1 Burkholderiales bacterium | reverse complement strand
CACTGCGGCCGCACCCCCGCCCTGGTGGGCGGCGCGCCAGCGCCTGCAGGCCTGGTGGCTGGCGCGCGTGCCGGCCAGTGACAACTGGCAGCTCACCCAGCGCAACATCTACATCATGCCCACCAAGGGCGGCGTGGCCTTTGCGGTGCTGGTGTTGCTGCTGCTCATCGGCAGCATCAACTACCAACTCAACCTGGGCTATGCGCTGACCTTCCTGCTCGCCGGCGCCGGCTTGGTGTCGATGCACCTCACGCATGGCGTGCTGCGCGGGCTGAGCCTGCACCTGCGGCCATCACCGCCGGCCTTTGCCGGCGAACCGGTAACGTTGGAAGTGGTGATGACCAACCCCGGCGCGGCGCGCCACGGCGTGGGCTTGCGCTACCGGGAACGCCGCGGCGTAGGCAGGGGAGCGCGCGCACCCGGCGCCCGCGAACGCCGGCAGGGCCAGAACGACGTGTGGTGCGACGTGCCCGCCCAAGGCCAGGCCAGCGCCCGCTTGACCATGGTGCCGCCGCGCCGGGGCTGGCATCCGGTGCCCATGCTGGTGGTGGAGACGCGCTTTCCCTTCGGCCTGTTCCGCGCCTGGAGCGTGTGGCGCCCGGCGGCGCGGGTGCTGGCCTACCCGGCACCCGAGCGCCCCGCCACGGCCCTGCCCAGCGCGCGCACCCTGCGCGGTGAACACAGCTCAAACACCCGCAGCGAAGGCAGCGAACTCGAAGGCGTGCGCGCCTGGCGCCGCGGCGACACGCTGCGCCAGATTGCCTGGAAGAAGGCGGCGCGCACGGGTGAACTCGTCAGCCGCGAAGGCAGCAGCAGCGCCAGCCGCGAGCTGTGGCTCGATTGGCATGCCACGCAATTGGGCGACGTTGAAGAACGCCTGGCCCGCCTGTGTGCCTGGGTGCAGGCCGGTGAACACAGCGGCATGGCCTACGGCCTGAAGTTACCCGGGCTGCAACTGCCGCCGGGCCAAGGCGAAGCCCACCGCCGCCACTTGCTCGAGACCTTGGCCCTGTGGCGCTGAGCAGCTTTATGCAGCGCCCGCGCTGGCCCGGCTTCGGCAACTTGCCGCGCGACGCGCGCGACACCTTGTTCCAGTTGGCCGTGGTGGCGTGGACGCTGGCCCCGCATGTCAGCCACCTGCCGTGGTGGTGCACCGGCATCAGCGCCTTGATGCTGCTGTGGCGCGCTCAGCTCGCCCTGGCCAACGCGCCGCTGCCCAAGCGCTGGGCGGTGGTGGGTGTGCTGGGCGTAGGCCTGCTGCTCACACTGTGGACAGAGGGCACGCTGATGGGCAAACAGGCCGGCGTGACGCTGCTGGTGCTGCTATTGGCGCTGAAGACGCTGAGCTGCGCGCCCGGCGCGACGCGATGGTGGTCTTCTTCCTCGGTTTCTTCGTCGTGCTCACGAACTTCCTGTATTCGCAATCCCTGCTCACCGCACTGGCCATGCTCGGCTCGGTGGCCGGTCTGCTCACGGCACTGGTGCTGGCCCACATGCCGGTGGGCCGCCCCGCGCTGCGTCACGCCGGCGCCATTGCAGGGCGCGCCGCGTTGCTCGGCGCGCCGATCATGATTGCCTTGTTTCTGCTGTTCCCACGCATCGGGCCGTTATGGGGCGTGCCGCAAGACGGCCCGGGGCGCACCGGCCTGTCCGGCAGCCTCATCATGGGTGGCGTGGCCTCGGTGGCGAACGATGACTCGATCGCCCTGCGCCTGCGGTTCAAGGGCGTGCGCCCGGCGCCCGGCTCGATGTACTTTCGGGGCCCGGTGTTGGCCGGTTTTGACGGCCGCGAGTGGACGCGCCAAGGCAGCACCCCCAAGCACTGGCCCCGCGCCGCGAACGAGCTGCGCCTGCGCGGCCAACCGGTGCGCTACGAGATGACGCTGGAGCCCAGCCGCATGATGGTGCTGCCGCTGCTGGAAACCACGCCGGCCGGCCCCGACACCACGCCAGAGATCGACGGCCACACCCCGCACCTGCAAAGCGACTTGCAATGGGCTGTGGACCAACCGTTGAGCGAGCGGCTGCGCTTCGAGGCCGTGGCCTGGCCGACCTTCAGCCATGGCCCCTTGGCGCCCACCCGCGATCTGCGCGAATTCACCCAACTGCCCAGCGGCTTCAACCCCCGCACGCTGGCCTGGGCCCTAGCCCTGCGCGAACGCCCGGGCCTGGCCCAGGCCGAAGCGCCGGCGCTGGTGGAAGCCGTGTTGGCGCACATTCGCGACGGCGGCTACAGCTACACGCTGGAACCGGGCGGCTATGGGCGCGACGCGATCGACGAGTTCTGGCTCGGCCGCAAGCTCGGTTTTTGCGAACACTATGCGGCCAGCGTCGTGGTCATCTTGCGCGCGCTGGGTGTGCCCGCGCGCATCGTCACCGGTTACCAGGGCACCGATGTCGAGCCGGTCGACGGTTTCCTGGTCGTGCGCCAGCGCAATGCCCATGCCTGGGCTGAATACTGGCAGGCCGGCCGCGGCTGGGTGCGGCTGGACCCGACCGCCGCGGTGGCGCCGGAGCGCATCTTTCGCGGCCGCAGCCTGGCGCCCAGCAGCAACCTGATGGCCAACGCGCTGGGGCGCGTCAACCCCGAATTGCTGGGGCAGTTGCGTGTGGCCCTGGAAGCGGCCAACAACCGCTGGAACCAATGGGTCATGAACTACTCGCGCGTGCAGCAGTTCAAGCTGCTCGAAAGCCTGGGCCTCGAAGCCCCCAACTGGGCCGACCTGGCCTATGTGCTGATTGGTTTGATGCTGCTCGGCCTGGCCGGCACGGGTGGCTGGGCGCTGTGGGACCGCCACCGCCAAGACCCCTGGCAGCGGCTGCACCGGCGCGTGCAGCAACGCTTGGCCGCGCTGCAGGTGCAGGTGCACGCGCACGAAGCGCCGCGCACGCGGGCGCAACGTGTGCGCGCCAGCCTGGGTGCGGCGGGCGAAGCCGTGGCCGCCGAGCTGGAAGCACTTGACCGCCTGCGCTATGCCGCCACGGCGGTGCGCCGGCCGGGCGCGCAGTGGTGGAAACGCTTCGACACCGCCGCCAGCGCTGCCGCGCGGTGGGCCCCCGGCGCCGGTTGAAGGCCAAAGTCGTGTCCATGCGGGCGACGACAATCCGCCGCACAACATGACCCTCCACCACCGCCGCACCCTTGTGTTTGCCACCGGCCTGGCGCTGGCCGGCTGGGCCCACCCGGCCTTCGCCCAAAAGCCTCAGCCCAAGCCCAAGCCCAAGCCAAAGCCCGCGCGCAAAGTGCCATCCGCCGAACCCGCCTACGGCCGGCGCGAAGACATCATGGCCTTTGCCGCCGACGTGGCTGAGCGCCGCCAATTGCCCTTGCGCTGGCTCCAAACCCAGCTTGCCCAGGCGCGGCCGCAGGAGAGCGTGCGCCGCTTGATCATGCCCCCGCCCCTGGCCACGGCCAAGAACTGGGCGGCGTACCGGGCGCGCTTCATCGAGCCGCGGCGCATCTACGCCGGCGCGGCCTTCTGGCGCGCCAACCAAGCCTGGCTGTCGCGTGCGCAGGAACGTTATGGCGTGCCGCCGCACATCGTGGTGGGCATCATCGGCGTGGAGACGTTCTATGGCCGTGTCATGGGCAACTACCGCGTGCTCGACGCCCTGGCCACCTTGAGCTTCGACTTCCCCAGCGGGCGCAGCGACCGCAGCGCCTTCTTCCGCGGCCAGCTCGAAGAACTGCTGGTCTGGTGCACCCGCGAGGGCGTGGCGGCAACCAAGCCCATGGGCTCGTACGCCGGGGCCATGGGCCTGCCGCAATTCCTGCCCGGCAGCATCAACCAGTTCGCGGTGGATTTCGATGGCGATGGCCACATCGACCTTGATCGCAGCGCCGCCGACGTGGTGGGCAGCGTGGCGCGCTACCTGGCCGCACACGGCTGGCAGCGCGACCTGCCCACGCACTTCGATGTGTTGCCGCCGCCGCTGGGCGCGCAGCGCACCGAACTGCTTGGCCCGGACATCAAGCCCACCTTCAGCGCCATGCAGATGGCCGACCTGGGCGCCGTGCTCAGCGACGCCGGCCGCGGGCATGACGGCCCGCTAGCACTGGTGGAGCTGTTCAACGGCGAGGCGCCGCCCAGCCACGTGGCCGGCACCGTGAACTTCTATGCGGTGACGCGCTACAACTGGTCGAGCTACTACGCGCTGGCCGTCATCGAGCTGGGCGAGGCGGTGCGCGCGGCGCTGGCTTGAGCGCCGCTGCGGCTGAACCTGCCAATTCTTCATATTGAAATCACGCCGAGTGAACGCGCCGGGTCGGCCGCGTTCCAGACCTGGCCGTGAAAGCACGGTGCGCCGCTAACTCGATTGGCTGACCCAGGCCTACCTGGTGCGCCAGCCGCAGCCCTGGTTTGCCAACCTGGGCAAGCGCCAGGTCAAGGCACCCAAGATCTACCTGCGCGACGCCGGCCTGCTGCATGAACTGCTCGGCATTGCCGACCCCGCCGCGCTGGCGCGCCACCCCAAGTGCGGCGCCTCATGGGAAGGCTTTGCGCTCGACCAGGTGCTGCGCATCGCCCGCCCCGATGAAGCCTACTTCTGGGCCACCCCACGCCGGCGCTGAACTCGATTTGCTGATGCTCAAAGACGGCCTGCCTCTGGTTGCCGTGCTGCCGTAGCGCAGATTCATTGACGCGCCGCCAGGCCAACCCTGGCCCGCACCGCGCCGCGCCCCGCGGGGGCCAGCGGGCGGGCCATGACCTGCCGCTCGATGGTGTCGATGATCGCCAGGCGGCGCGCCGCCTGCACACGCTCGGGGTCGAGGCCTTGCTCGAAGATGGCCGAGAACCTCGCTGGCGGGCGAGATGGCGGTGTAGCTGAAGAAGCCATGGTTCAAGCTGGCGAACTCGCGCAGCAGCAGCGGCACGCCGGCCGCACGCAGGGCTCTGGCGTAGGCCAGGTTGTCTTTGTAGAGAAAGTCATACACGCCCACGCCGATGATGGCCGGCGCCACGCCCGCCAAGGTGGCGCTGAGCAGCGGCGAGACACGCGGGTCGCGCGCCTTCTCAATGCCGTTCGCACCCAGGTACTTGTCGCGCACCAGTGGGTCGTTCATGCCGGTCAGGTCCGTGGCGGGGTAGAGCAAAAACTGCGCGGCCAAGGCGATGCCGGCGTCGCGGCACTGCACCGCCACCACCGCGGCCAGGTTGCCGCCGGGGCTGCCGCCGCCCACCGCCAGCGGCCGGCCTGCGCCGCCAAACTGCGCCAGGTTGGCATGCACCCAGCGCATGGCGGCCCAGGCGTCATCCACGCCCGCCGGGAACGGGTCTTCGGGCGCCAGGCGATAGCCCACGGTCACCACCACGGCGGCAGTGGTGTTGGCAATGCGGATGCAGTGCGCCCCGTGCGAATCGATGTCGCCCACGATCCAACCACCACCGTGGTAGTAGACCAAGGTAGAGGTGGCCGGGCCTGCATGCGGCCACACCACGCGCGCCGGCACGTCGCCGGCGGCGCTGGGAACGGTGATGGGTTCGATGCGGCCCGTGGGCAGCTTGGGCTTGGGGTACAGCAGCGAGCGGATGTTGCGCGCGCGCTCGCGGCACTCGGGGCCGCTGCCGCTGTACAGGCCAGGAATGCCGCTTTCCTTCCAGCGGTGCTCCATGTCGGCGATGGCGGTGTCTAGGGTCATGATGAGGTCCTTAACGATTGAAACGTGTCAACGAATAAAACGCCAACCACCACTTGGCCGGAACCACGTTGACCATGTCGATCACGAGGCGCACCAGCGGCTCGTAAGCCGGCATCAGGTGCGTACCGGCGCAGCCGTTGCCGCTGAGCGCCGGGTCCATTGAAATGCACCTGCGCGGCAGCGCCCTGCTCGACGATTTCGCCCTGGTACAGCGCCACCGTGCGGTGCGACACATGCCGCACCACGGTGAGGTCGTGCGAGATGAACGGCAGGCTCAACTGCATGCTGCGTTGCAGCTCGTTCAACAGGTTCAGCACCTGGGCCTGCACCGACTGATCGAGCGCGCTCACCGGCTCGTCGCACACCACCAGGCGCGGGCGGCCGATCACCGCGCGCGCAATCGCGATGCGCTGGCGCTGCCCGCCCGAGAAGGCACCGGGGTAACGCGAAGCCGTGTCCACCGGCATGCCCACTTGCTGCAAGATTTCAGCGATGCGGTTCAATACTGTGGATTACCCGCATTCCTGGCTGCTGCCATCCGCCACCACGGCTGCCGCCCGGCCGGCGCAGCCAGCACGGTCAGCACCATTCAATGGTGCCAATAGCGTCGCCGCAGTTCACGTTCGCATTGCGCCGCCTGCGCGCCCCACTGCACCCAGGCGCCGCAAGCATCGCTGCGTTGCACGGTGATGCTGCGGCTGGCATAGCGCGCCAGCACCTCGGGCGCCGGGTGGCCGTAGCGGCTGCGGTAAGCGGCTTGCACCAGCGCCGTTTGCGGCGCCACGGCAGCCAGGAATTCAGGCGTCGATGACGTCTTGCTGCCATGGTGCGGCACCAGCAGCACCTCGCTCTTCAAGGCCGCGCCCAGGCGGTTCACCAGGCCCAGTTCCTGTGCCGCTTCCAGGTCGCCCGTGAGCAGCACGCTGGGCCCTGCTGATGGCTGAATGCGCAGCACGCACGACAAGGTGTTGGGCTTGGCATCAGTGCGGTGCTCGTCGGCGCGCGGGTGCAGCAGATCGAAGTGCACGCCGTCCCAGGCCCAGGCCTGGCCGGCATCACAGCGCGTGTGCGGCACGCCGGTGGCCAGCAGCGGGTGGCCGGGTTCAAGTGAGCTGCTCATGGCGCGCACGCCACCACGCGCCAGCAAGGCGGCGGCGCCGCCGGTGTGGTCACTGTCGCGGTGGCTGAGCATCAGCAGGTCGATGTGCCGCTCACCGCGCGCTTGCAGCAGCGGCAGCAGCACGCGCGAGCCGGCGTCGCTTTGCGGCGAACTGCGCGGCCCGCTGTCATACACCAGCAGGTGTTCGCGCGTGCGCACCAGCACCGCCGTGCCTTGTCCGATGTCCACCACCACCACTTCAGCCTGGCCCGCTTCGGGTCGCGCCACGTATGGCACGAGCAAAGGCAGCAACAACAGCCCTCCGGCCAGGCGCAGGTGGCGCGGCAAGGGCAGCACCAGCAGCGCGCCGCCCAGCAGCCCGCAGGCCACGCCCCAGGCCGGCGCTGCAGGAACGGCCCACACGGCCCCGGGCACCTGGGCCAAGCTGGCCAGCAACAGGGTCAAGCCCTTGGTCACCCAGGCGGCCACGGCCCACAGCGGTGGCAGCAAAGTGCCCAGCAGCGTGAGTGGCGTGATGAGCAAGGTGACCATCGGAATGGCCACCAGGTTGGCCACGAAGCCGACGAGCGAGATCTGATGAAAGAACACCAGGCTGAGCGGCGCCAGGCCCACGCTGGCGATGAGTTGGGTGCGCAGGCCGGCCTGCATGGTTTGGCGCATGCGCTGCCGC
This sequence comes from Burkholderiales bacterium, assembly GCA_031381955.1. GTDB lineage: Bacteria > Pseudomonadota > Gammaproteobacteria > Burkholderiales > Burkholderiaceae_C > Rubrivivax. The sequence continues at coordinate 3,498 of JANMYI010000627.1, read as the reverse complement.
ACATTAACCGCCGATTGCGCAGGGACGGCATATTCCGCCGCCAGCAACAGGCCCACGGCCGCGAAACTGAGCCAGAAGCCGGGCTGCAACAGCGCCCAGGGGTCGATGGCGGTGACCACCACGGCCGCGGCCAGCAACACCAGCACCGGCGGCCAGCGGCTGCCGCGGCTGCGCAGCAAGGCCACGGTGGCCAGCATCCACACCGTGCGCTGCGCCGGCACGCCCCAGCCGGCCAGCAAGGCATATGCCGCCGCCAACAGCACGCCGCCGATGCGCGCTGCCTGCGGCGCCGGCACGGCCAGCATCGAGCGCGGGCTGAAGCGCCACAGCCGGCCGATCAACGCCGCCGCCAGCCAGGCAAACATGGTGATGTGCAGGCCGCTGATGCTCATCAAATGGGCCACACCGGTGGCACGAAACAAGTCCCAGTCGGCGCGCTCGATGGCGGCCTGGTCACCCACCGCCAACGCGGCCAACACACCGGCGAGCGACGGGTCTTTCACATGCAGCGCAATGGCATCGCGGATGTTTTGCCGCCAGCGCTCCACCGGGTGCGCCACCTCTTCGGCCAGCAAGGCCAGCTCAGCGCCGGCGGTGGCACGAACCGAACCGGTGGCGCCCAGATCGCGTTCAAACAACCACAGTTCCAGGTCGAAGCCATGCGGGTTGAACAGGCCGTGAGGTTGACGCAAGCGAACCGTTAGCTTCCAGCGCTGGCCGGCGCGCAGTTCCAACTCGGGGCCGGCGAGCAGGGCCTCGCCGTCGAAGCCGCGCGCCCAGCCCAGGGCCACGCGTGGCGGCACGTTCACCAATTGGCCAGCAAGCCGTGCCTGTTCGACTTCAAACTCGAAGCGCACGCCTTGCGCGCCCTGCACCGGCAGCTGCGCCACCACGCCGGTGAGCACCAGGTCCTGGCCTTCAAGCTGCGGGCTCAGGCGTTGCGCCAAACGAGCGTCGGCACGCCAACCGGTGCTGCCGAATGCCAGCAGCGCCAGCGCCAGGCACAGGCCGATGCGGCGCAGCGCAAGTGGCACCGGCAGGCGGGCCCACAGCAGGCCCAGCAACGCCAGCGCCACCAAGCACAGCACGCTGTATTCAGCGCGGGGCCACAGTGCGCGCTGCTGCATTTGCAAGGCCACTCCGCCCAACCAGGCAGCGGCCAGGCCCGCAATGAACAGGCCACTGAGCAGGCCACTGAGCAGGCCGCTGAACAGGCCGCTGAGCAGTGCCCTTTGCATCGGTGCAGTGTAGGATGCCACGCACGTTTTCGGCCCGCCGCGCAGGCCGCCTCACCCTCACGCGAGACCCCCATGTCCATCAATGAAAAACTCGCTGCGCTGGGCATCACCCTGCCCCCGGTTTCCACCCCCGCCGCGGCCTATGTGCCGTTTGTGCGCAGCGGCAAATTGGTCTTTCTTTCCGGCCACATCGCCCGGCGCGAAGGCAAGCCCTGGGTCGGCCAACTCGGGCTGACCATGGGTACAGAAGAAGGCCAGGCTGCCGCACGCGCGGTGGCCATCGACTTGATGGGCACGCTGCAAGCCGCGGTGGGTGATTTGAACAACGTGGCGCGCATCGTCAAGGTGATGAGCCTGGTGAACAGCACACCCACCTTCACCGAGCAGCACCTGGTCACCAACGGCTGCTCGCAACTGCTGGCCGAGGTGTTTGGCGCCGCCGGTGCACACGCGCGCAGTGCCTTTGGCGTGGCGCAAATTCCATTCGGCGCCTGTGTGGAGATCGAGCTCATCGCCGAAGTGCATTGATGCTGCGCAACCTGCCCGCGCCACGCTGGTGGCTGGTGGTGGCGGCCATCAGCCTGGGCGCCGTGGCGCTGGCGCTGGTGTCGCAGCATCTTTACGGCATGCAACCCTGCCCCTGGTGCGTGCTGCAGCGTCTCATCTTCACGGCCATTGCGTTGGTGGCGGTGGTGGGCATCTTCTGGCGCGGCGCCGCCGCCACCGTGGCCACGGCTTTCACCGCCAGCCTGATGGCCAGCGCGGGTGTGGCCGCAGCGCTGTGGCAGCACTTCGTGGCCGCGGCCACCGCTTCGTGCAACCAGACGCTGGCCGACAAGATCATCAACGGCCTGGGGCTCGATGGCTTGTTGCCCGAGGTGTTTGAGCCGCGCGCCAGTTGTGCCGACGCGGCGGTGAACCTGCTGGGCTTGCCCTATGAATTCTGGAGCTTGGCGTTGTTTGTGTTGATCGACTTGATCGCCGCGTGGTTGTTCGTTTCCCAATTGCGCAGGCCGGTGTGATCAGCGTCCAGCCATCACTTGCCTTGCGGGCGACGCGCAGCTTTCAGCGCGGGCTTCCGCCAGCTTCTTTCAGCCCCTGATGGCGCCGCCCCCGGGCATCATGCCGCTGCGCATGAACCAGGGAGTCAAAAAATGAGTGTTGTTTCGAAAGCGCGCTTGGGCGCCGCTTGGCTGTCGATGTTTTGCTTCGGCCAAGTCGCTGCCCAGGCCGTGGTGACGAATGCGCCGGCGCCGGCAACCGCCGGGTCACCAAGCCTGACCTGGCCAGCGACGAAGGCGGCCTGTGGGCGATGATGGATCGTGAGGAATCGCGCCTGCGCCGCAGCCCGTTTCGCTTGCGCGATGCCACGCTGGAAACCTACCTCAGCGAGCTGGCCTGCAAGCTGGCCGGTGAGCATTGCCCTGACATGCGCGTGTACCCGCTGCGCGCCTTACTTCAACGCCAGCATGGCACCCAACGGCATGATGCAGGTGTGGAGTGGGCTGCTGCTGCGCGTCGAAAACGAAGCCCAGTTGGCCGCCGTGCGGCTCCAGCTTCTAGCTGGACAAGGTGACGCCGCAGCCATTCATGGGCGCACCGGGCTTTCGCTTTGAATTCAGCGGCATTCGCAAGATCGACGACGTGCGCCTGGCCGGTGTGGCCTGGGCCGTGGTGCGCAACGGCGAGCTTTACGCCATCACCTACACCGCGCCGCGCTTGGCCTTCTTCGGCCAGCACCTCAAGAGCGCTGAGGCCATTGCGGCTTCGGCACGGCTCAAGTCTTGAGCCCTCGGGCAGCGCCGGCAGCGCGCTTCAACGCAAGCTGGCGTTGATTTTTTCCAGCACGCCGCGCCCCGGGCACAACGCGGCTTCACGCAGCGCATTCAGCGGCGTGGCCACGGTGTTCATGGCGGCATGCAGGTCTTGCGCTTGCGGGTCGACATAGATCAAGCCGGTGACCACCTCGCCACGCGCTTGCAGCACCTGCACATGGTTCATGGCGTTGAGCCGGTCGGTGGGGTCGTAGTCGGCGTGCAGCTTGCGCAGGTGCATCACGCTGCCGTCGTGCTGCGGCAAGTGCAGCACTTCACCGGCGCCGGGCTCGGCATTGATCTCGGGCGCCAGGTCGATGAAGTCGATGCGGTTCAGCGCGTCTTTGTGCTCGCGCACATGGTCATAACTTCTGGTTGAGCCGGCATGGTTGTTGAACGCCACGCAGGGGCTGATGACATCGATGAACGCCGCGCCGCCATGGCGG
>JANMYI010000592.1:0-5750 GCA_031381955.1 Burkholderiales bacterium | reverse complement strand
CAGCGATCAAGGTCAGCGAGCGTTGGAACTTTGTCATGGCAACTCCTGGAGGTGTGGAGGCAGGGGCGACGGTGGGGCGACATGGGGCACAGGACGTGGTCAATGTAGGTTCGGGTGCATGCAAAGTCCAATGCATAATTTTCTGAATTAGCATGAGTTTCACGCACATCTTTCAGAACCCCGGCCATGACCTTCGTCCAGCTACGGCACCTGCTCTCACTGGCGCAGACCGGCTCCTTCAGCAAGTCGGCCGGCGCCGTCTTCCTGACCCAACCGGCATTGAGCCGGAGCATCCGCGCACTCGAGCTTGAACTCGGCCAGCCGCTGTTTGACCGCATTGGCCGGCGCAGCGAGCTCACGCCGTTTGGGCGCGAGGTGGTCGCTCGTGCGCACCAGCTCATCGGCGCCGCCGAGGACCTGCGCGACAGCGCAACGCACATGGCCAAAGGCAAGGCCGGCACACTGCGCATCGGCCTGGGTTCCGGGCCGGGCGCGATGCTGATGACGCCGCTGTTGATGCACATGGCCACGCACCACCCGCAATTGCGGCTCGAAATTTCGCGCGGCCGAACCGACCGGCTCGAACGCAGCCTGCGCGAGCGCACGATCGACGCGCTGGTGGTCGACGCCCGGTCGCTCGTGCCCGCGCCCGACCTGCGCACCACCGACAGCTACGAAATGCGCGGCGCCTTCCTGTGCCGGCGCGGCCACCCGCTGGCGCGCAAGCGTAGCGGGTTGAGCTTCGAGCAACTGCGCGCCTACCCGATCGCATCAACGCCGCTCAGCGACGAAGTGGCGCGCGTGCTGGTCGAGCGTTATGGGCCCGATGCGCACCCGGCGCGCTGCGTCACCCTGCACTGCGAGGAACTGCCGAGCCTGGTTGAATTGACGCGGCACACAGATACCGTGCTGTTCGCCATTCGCGCCGCAGGGCCCGATTTGGCTGAGCTGGTGATGAAGCCGGCGTTTAACGCGACCGCGCGCTTCGCCATCGTCACGCTGGCCGGGCGCAGCGAGGCACCGGCGTTGCCGCTGGTGCGCCACTTGATGCAGGAACTGCTGCGCGACGCTTGAGCACCGCGAACAGCGGAGCGCTCACAGCGCATCGAGCGGCAGCGGCGCATCGAAGTCTGCCGCCACCTTGAACTTGCCCTTGAGCAGGCCAAATTTGATGCGACGTTTGGGCTCAATGAGCTGCTTGATGCGAACCAGCGCCTTGCCGTGGCGACTCACCACCACGTCTTCGCCCGCAGCCGCTTTATCAACCAACTGCGACAGGCACGTCTTCGCGTCGTAGATGTTTACCGATTTCATGGCGAACTCCTGTTCATCCAAAATCAGACCAAGACCGGTCTGAATTTTCACCCCGGGCAAGCAAGCAGGGTTCGGTGTCTTGGATTGGAACTTGCGAGGGGTTGTCGTTCGCCGGCTGTCATCGCACGCCGTGCGCCTGCGCAAGTGCGTCGATGCGCGCCGCGAGGTCGAAGTCGTTCGCGCTGATACCGCCGGCGTCGTGCGTGGTGAGCTGGATGCGCACGGTGTCGTAGACGTTGAACCACTCGGGGTGGTGGTTCATCTTCTCCGCGGCGAGGGCCACCGAGGCCATGAAGCCGAACGCCGACGCAAAGTCTGCGAAGCGCAGCGTTCGCTCAAGCTTGCCGGCAAGCACCGACCAGGCGGGTTGCGCCGCGAGGGCGGCTTTCAGCTCATCTGGCGTCAGGCGCACCGGCACCGCCGGCGAAGTGCCAGGTGCCGTGGTGGCCACCGCGCTTGGCAGCGCTTGCAAGGACGCTGCGGCTGCGGCAGGGCGGTCGCGCGCCGTGAACTCGATATAGGCCCGGTCGAGCCACTGCGCCAGCTCCACGTCGTAGCGTGACGGCTGGAACTCGATGTCCCAGGTCGACAGCCACACCCGCACGGTGGTCCAGAAGTTTTCCCAGCGCGGGTGGTGGTTGCCCTGGTTGATGGCCGGGCTGGTTTCGGCCATGAAGGCAGTGGCTTCTTCGAAGCGGGCGAACGCGTATTCGCGGTACAGCTCGCTGTGCGGCACCGGGCCGGCGCTGTAGGGCACGCGCCGCTCCTCGCCGGTGAGCGTCCAGTGCGGCAGCGTGGCAAGCGCGCGCTCCAGCTCGGGCGGCGTCAATGCCGCCACGTGCTTCAGGCGCGCCGGCAGGCGAAAGCCCGGCCGCGCCGCGCGCAGGCCGAGTTGTTCCAGCCGCTGCACCAGCCGCGCCATGCCGTCGTTCCACGAATCGTCGGTCAACACCACGCGCTGGCGCGCCGGCAGCCCGGCCAGGTCGGGCGGCAGCGCTGCCGCATCGGTGATCGGCACGGCGCCGGCGACATACACCGGGATCACTTCCTTGCCCGCGGCCAGTGCCGTGGCGATCTCACGGCGCACCCAATCATTGGGGCCGTCAATACGGCGGCGGAAGTCCTTGTCTTGAAGCTTGAGCCAATGCGGCCCCACCAGCACCAGCACGACGGTGCTGCGCGCCAGCTCCTCGTCCAGCCGCTCGGCCCAACGCTGGCCGGCGCGGATTTCCGCCCGGTCCATGAAGACGCGGTGGAAGCCAAAACCGGCGGCGAGATGCTTGTGCAAGTCGCGCGCGAAGCTCTGCGTGTCGGCGCGGCGGTAGCTGATGAACAACGCGGGCGGCTGGGTGTGGGGAGTCGGGGTCGAGGTAGACGCCAGGCTTGGCTCGGGCGCGGCAGGTGTGGGTTGTGCCGCGGCGGAATGGGGTTCGTTCATGACGGCCTCATTTTGTGCCGGATGAGGTTTGCCGGATCGACCGTCCGTTGACAAGTCGGGTTATTGTGTACTTGCACGAATGTTCATATACTGTGTAGTATACGAATCAGACTGCGAGTCTGATTTCCCGTATCGCGGGTAGCTGCCCGCCACCGTTTTGGAGCACGCGACAGCATGAACACTCGTACGGGCCTTGCCGTGGTCACCGGTGCCGCCAGCGGCATCGGGCGCGCCATTGCCTTGCGCCTGGCGCAAGACGGGTGCGACGTTGCCGTGTTCGACCGCGACCTGGCCGGCGCCGAAGCCACCGCCGCGCAAGTGCGCGCGCTCGGCCGGTGCAGTGGCGTGTGGGAGGTGGACGTGGCGCAGCGCAGCAGTTTCCAAGCCGCGGTGGCTGAAGTGGCACGCAGCCTGGGCGAGATCGACGTGCTGGTGAACAACGCCGGCATCCTGCGCACCGCGCCCTTCCTCGACGTGAGCGAGCAAGACTGGCGCGACCAGATGGCGGTGAACCTCGATGGCGTGTTCCATGGCTGCCAGGCCGTGCTGCCCGGCATGCTGGCGCGCGGGGCGGGCTGCATCGTCAACATGTCGTCATGGACGGGCAAGAAAGGCGTGCCCAACCACGCCGCCTACAGCGCCAGCAAGGCCGCGGTGATTGCTCTGACGCAAAGCGTGGCCGGTGAATTGGCTGGCCGCGGCGTGCGTGTGAACGCGGTGTGCCCGGGCACGATTGTCGATACCCGCATGCGCATCGAGGCCGAGGCCATGAACGCCGCGCAGGGCCTGCCCGATGTGCACACCCGCGTGCAAACCGTGGTGCCCATGCGCCGCGCCGGCACGCCGCAAGACGTGGCCGGCGTGGTGGCATTCTTGGCCAGCGCCGACGCCGCCTACATGACTGGACAAGCAATCAACATCACGGGTGGCCTGTGGATGAACTGAATTCGCCACGTGCCGTGGCCGCGCCCTTGCAGCTCGACGCCGTGGTCATTGGCGCCGGCTTTGCCGGCCTGTACATGTTGCACCGCTTGCGTCTGATGGGCCTGTCGGCGCGCCTGTTCGAAGCCGGCAACGGCGTGGGCGGCACCTGGCACTGGAACCGCTACCCCGGCGCGCGCTGCGACGTGGAAAGCATGCAGTACTCGTATTCGTTCGACGAGGCCATGCAACAGGAATGGTGGTGGAGCGAGCGCTATCCGCGGCAAGACGAAATCCTGGGCTACATCAACCATGTGGCCGACCGCTTTGACTTGCGCCGCAGCATCCAATTGAACACGCGCGTGCTCAGCGCGGTGTATGACGAAGCCACCCAGCGCTGGGCCGTGGCAACGAGTGCGGGTGATGCGGTCTCGGCGCGCTTCGTGATTTCAGCCGCGGGCTGCCTGTCGGCCGCGCGCGTGCCCGAATTGCCCGGCCTTGAGAATTTCAAGGGCCGACAGTTCCACACCGGCACCTGGCCGCATGAAACGATTGACTTCACTGGCCGGCGCGTCGGCGTCATCGGCACCGGCTCTTCGGGCATTCAAACCATTCCGGTCATCGCCAAGCAGGCCAGTCAAGTGGTGGTGTTCCAGCGCACACCCAACTACAGCATCCCGGCCTGGAACGGGCCGTTGTCGCGGCACGCGCAGCAGGCATGGAAGGCCGATTACGCCAAGCACCGCGAAGCCGCACGCAGCACACGCTCGGGCATCTTGTATGAATACAGCACGCGCGCGGCAGCATCAGTGAGCGCCGAAGAACGGCAGCAGGAGTACGAGCGCCGCTGGGCGCGCGGCGGCGCCAATTTCACCCACTCGTTCAACGACATCTACACCGACGCCTTCGCCAACGAAACGGCGTCGGAATTCGTGCGCAACAAGATCCGCGGCATCGTCAAAGACCCGGCCGTGGCCGCCTTGCTGGCCCCGACTGACCATGCCATCGGCACCAAGCGCATCTGCGTTGACAGCGACTACTACGCCACCTTCAACCTGCCGCATGTCAAGCTGGTGAGCTTGAAGACCGAGCCGATGCGCGAGGTGGTGGCCACGGGCATCCGCACCGAATGCGCGCTGCATGAGTTGGACGACATCGTTTTCGCCACTGGCTACGACGCCATCACCGGCGCGCTGGCCGCGATCGACATTCGCGGCGAAGGCGGGCGGGCGCTGAAAGATGAATGGGCGCAGGGCCCGAGCAACTACCTGGGCTTGATGAGCGCGGGCTTCCCCAACCTGTTCACCATCACCGGGCCGAACAGCCCTTCGGTGTTGACCAATGTGATCATGGCCATCGAGCAGCATGTGAACTGGATCAGCGATTGCCTGGCCCACATGCAGCGCAGCGGTCATCAGCAACTGCGTGCCACGCCGGCCGCGCAAAGCGAGTGGATGGCGCATGCGCGCGAAGTGGCATCCAAGACACTTTTCGCCAACGCCAACTCTTGGTACACCGGCGCCAACATTCCAGGCAAGCCGCGGGTATTCCTGCCATACATCGGCGGCCTGGGCAACTACACCGTCATCTGCAATGACGTCACCGCCGCGGGCTATCGCGGTTTCACTTTCAATTGACCCCAACGCACCCACCCACGGCGTGCGAAACCCTTGGAGACTGCATATGAATCGCACCGTTTCTCAAACCACCCTGGCTGCCAAACTGGCCGCCGGCGCATTCGCCGCCAGCGTGGCGCTGTGCGCGCAGGCCCAGTCCGAGCTACCCGCTGACGGCGTCTACAAAGATCGCGTCGACTGGGGCGTCATGATGGACCTGAGCGGGCCGGCATCGGCCTCACAAAGCATTTGGGCCACCGGCTTCCAGGACTTCATGCGCCGCCTGAACGAAAACGGTGGCGTGCATGGCCGCAAGGTCAACGTGCTGGCTGAAGACAGCCGTTTCAACCCGGCCCAGGACAAGGTCAACTACGAAAAGCTGTCAACGCAGACCCCCGTGCTGGCGATCTCGGGCATGGGCTCATCGAGTTCGCAGGTCTCGCTGGCGCCTACCATTCGCG
>JANMYI010000495.1:0-5630 GCA_031381955.1 Burkholderiales bacterium | reverse complement strand
CCAGCGGCAAGGCCACGAAGGCCGCCATGGCCGCCATGCCCGGGAACAGGTACCGCCAGGCGAAGGTCTTGCCGCTGCCGTAGACGAACAGCGCGATGGCCACAAAAGCCAGCAGGGCCGCCACAGGCCAGGTCATCAGTAAGCCTTCGTGCTGCGCACTTCGGTGCGAGCCCCTTCGGGCGGCCGGGCGGGGCTCATCGGTGTGCCTTCGTGCTGCGCACTTCGGTGCGAGCCCCTTCGGGCGGCCGGGCGGGGCTCATCACTTCACCACCATGCGCGCGGCCGCGCCGTTCAGCGCCTCGCGCGGGCTTTGGCGGCCGTTGGTGATGGCTTCGAGCGCGGCGTCCATGGCCGGCCAGAAGCGGCCCACTTCGGGGATGTTGGGCAGCGGCTCGCCGGCGCGCGCGTTGGCCATGGTGGCGGCGATGTGCGCGTTGCCTGCGAGTTCGGCGTAATAGGCCTTGTTGGCCGGTGTACCCAGCGGCACATCGGCCGCAATGATCTTCAGGCTGCTGACCTTGAGCAGGTGGTTTTCAATGAACTCGCGCGCAATGTCCTTGACCTTGCTGGGCGCGGCGATCATGCAGCCCAGCACGCCGACGAAGGGCTTGCTGGGCTTGCCGGGCAGCACCGCAGGCAGCGGCGCCACCATGAAATCGATCTTCGCCTTGCGCGCGTTGTCCCAGGCCCAGGGGCCGCTGATCATCATCGCCACTTCGCCGCGGGCGAAGCCGGCTTCCATTTCGGCGTAGCGCGCGCCGCGCGGCATCTGGCCGTTGTCGATCAAGCCCTTGAGCACTTCAGCCGCCTGAATGGCGCCGGGCGTGTTGACGCCGACCTGTGTCGCATCAAGTTCACCGTTAGGCAGGCGAGCAAAGACAAAGCCGCCCGCCCCGGCCAGCAGCGGCCAGGTGAAGAAGCTCTTGTTGTAGTCCCACAGCAAGGCCTTCTTGCCTTGGGCCGACAGTGTCTTGTCCAGGGCAATGACCTCATCGAAGGTGGCCGGCGGCACCGGCACCAGCGCGCGGTTGACGATCAGGCCAATGGCTTCAATGGCCAGCGGGTAGCCCCACAGCTTGCCTTGGTAGGTGAAGGCCCGCCAGGCCGAGGCTTCGATCTCGTCGCGTACCCGCTGGCCTGGTTTGATGGGCGTGAGCAGGCCCGAGCGCGCCCATTCGCCGACGCGGTCGTGCGGCCAGCAAAAGATGTCGGGGCCCTTGCCCGCGCCGGCCGCGGCCTGGAACTTGTCGGGCGCGCCTTCCGGGTGCTGCACCACCACCTGCACGCCACTGAGCGCGCTGAACGCAGCGCCCACTTTTTGCAAGCCGTTGTAGCCCTTGTCGCCATTGATCCACACCAGCAGCTTGGGCGCGGCCTGGGCCGGGGCCAGCGTGGCCAGCAGCAGGCCTGGCAACCACCAGTGGCGCTTCACGCTGCCAGCGCGCCGACCCGCTCGCGCTGCGGGGGCGCCAGACGCCTCAGGGCCAGGCCGGCGGCGTTGAACAGGTAGCAGGCCTTGGCGGGTAGCAGCAGCGACAGCCGGTCGCCGCCGCGCGCGCCGTGCTCATCGTCGAGCGTGCAGGTCAGGTCTTCTTCCACGCCCGGGTAGCTGCAATAGCCCTGCGTGCTGCTGCCCAGCGATTCAACGAAGGTCACGCCGGCTTCGATGCAGTTGTCGCCCCGGCCCGGGTGCAGGTGTTCGGGGCGGATGCCCAGGGTCACCTGCTCGCCCGGCCGGCAGCCGCTGCCATCGACCGCGCAGGCGATGAGCGCGCCGCTGGCCAGCCTGACCTGCGTGCCCTGGGCGTTGCAGGCAGTGACTTCGGCGGTTAGGAAGTTCATGCGCGGGCTGCCGATGAACCCGGCCACGAACAGGTTGCAGGGGTGGTCGTACAACTCAAGCGGCGAGCCCACCTGTTCGATCTTGCCGGCCGCCAGCACGACGATGCGGTCAGCCAGGGTCATGGCCTCGACCTGGTCGTGGGTGACGTAGATCATCGTGGTCTTCAGCTCTTCATGCAGCTTGGCGAATTCATAGCGCATGCGCACGCGCAGGGCGGCATCGAGGTTGGACAAAGGCTCGTCGAACAGGAAGACCTCGGGCTTGCGCACGATGGCGCGGCCGATGGCCACGCGCTGGCGCTGGCCGCCGGAAAGATCTTTCGGCTTGCGCTGGAGCAGGTGCTCGATGTTCAGCACCTTCGCCGCCTGCTGCACCAGGGTGTCGATCTCGGCCTTGGGCAGTTTGGCCAGGCGCAGGCCGAAGGCCATGTTCTCGTACAGATCCATGTGCGGGTACAGCGCGTAGCTCTGGAACACCATGGCGATGCCGCGCTCGGCCGGTGGCACGTCGTTGACCTGCTTGTCGCCGATCAGCAGCTCGCCGCTGGTGATGTCTTCGAGCCCGGCAATCACGCGCAGCAAGGTGCTTTTGCCGCAACCAGAAGGCCCCACGAAGACCATGAACTCGCCGTCGTGAACGTCGAGATCGACGTGGTGCAGGACGGTCGTGCTGCCAAAGGCCTTGCGCACGCCCACCAGTTTCAGACCCGCCACACAGGCTCCTTTGCGCAGTCGGCGCGCTTGGCATCGCGCCAACTCTAGCGCCCACCATGTAGTTTTGTAACGGTGAAACCCTTATATTCTGTTTACCAAATCCAGACATTCATTCAAGGGCGAAGGTCGCTTCGTGCGTAGTAAAACTACTTCACTGCAAACCGCCGCCGCGGCAGCCGGCTCAGCGCCGGGTGGCCAGCCAGATGCTGGGCAGGATCAGTGCTGCACCCACGGCGTGGTAGGCCTTGGGGGTTTCACCCAGCAGCGCCCAGGCCAGCAGCGCGGCGTACAAGGGCGACAAATACAACATCAAGGCCGTGCGCGCCACGCCCAGCTCGCGTTGCACCACGGAATACGCGGTGTAGGCCAGCGCCCCGGGCATCAGCGCCGCGGCCAGCACCAGGCCCAGGGCCTTGAGTCCGAATGCCGGCGTGGCCACGACCAGCGCTTCAAGCGCGGTGAAGGGCAGCATCACCACCACCCCGCCCATGGCAATGGCGGCCAGGCGTGGTGCGGGCGGCAGCACCGACTTCCAGCGCATCAACAGCACCGAATAAGCCACCCAGGCCAAGGCGGCCACGGCGATCCACAGGTCGCCCGAGCCCAGGCGCACCTGGCGCAGGTGGGCGAGGTCGCCGCGGGTGATGACCACCACCACCCCCAGCAACGCCAGCGCCGCGCCCAGCGCCTTGGCCGCAGTCACGCGCTCGTGCAGCAGCTTGGCCCCGAGCCAGGCAATGCCCACCGGGCAGGCGGCGTAGATCAGCCCGATGTTCAGCGCGCTGGTGGTGTGCCCGCCCTGGTACACGAAGGCGCCGCACATCCACATGCCCAGGCCGCCCAGCACCAGCAGGTGCGGCCATTCGGCCAGCCAGGTGCGCGGCGCCTTGGCCAACGCGGCCCAGGTGAAGGGCAACATCAGCGCCACCGCCACCGTCCAGCGCAACAGCGCCAGTTGGTGCGGCGCGATCACGTCGGTGGCCGCGCGCGCGATCAGGTAGTTGGACGACCACAGCGCCGGGGTGAACCACAGCAGCCAGCGGGCCAGGCGTTGACGGTCTTTGAACATGTGGCCGGCATTCTCTGCGCCCGGCCAAAGCTCCTCATTCATAACGATTGAAAATAGTCAACACCATGGACTTGAACCAGCGTCGCAGCGGCGTCTTGCTGCACCCCACCTCGTTGCCCGGCCCGCATGGCGTGGGCGATCTCGGCCCGGCCGCGCGGCACTATGTGGATTGGCTGGTCAGCGCCGGGCAGAGCTTGTGGCAATGGTTGCCCAGCACGCCCATCGGCCCGGGCAACTCGCCCTACATGAGCGTGTCGGCCTTCGCCGGCAGCCCCTTGATGGTGGCGCTGGAGCCCCTGGTGGGCGCCGGCTGGCTGGCCGCGCCGGTGCTGCCGGAAGGTGGGTTTGACGAGCGCCAGGTCGAGTTTGCCAAAGTGAGCGCCTGGCGCCTGGCGCAGTTGCGCCTTGCCGCTGCGGGCTTTTTCACCCAGGCCACACCGGCGCAGCTTGAGGCCTGGGCGCAGTGGCGCCAGGCCAATGCCTACTGGCTGGACGACTACGCGTTGTTCATGGCGCTGGAGACCGCGCATGGCGGCCAACCCTGGTGGCTGTGGGCCGACGCGCTGTGCCGGCGCAAGACCAAGGCGCTGGAAGCGGCGCGCGCTGAACACGCGGGCGAGATTGCTTTCTGGGAATTCGTGCAGTGGGCTTTCGACGAGCAATTGGCCGCGCTCAAGGCCTATGCCAGCGAGCGCGGCGTGCACCTGCTGGGCGACCTGCCGATCTTCATTGCCCACCACAGCGCTGACTGCTGGGCGCGGCCTGATTTGTACGAGCTGGACAAAGACTTCCAGCCCAAGGTGGTGGCCGGTGTGCCGCCTGATTCCATGGGGCCGTTGGGCCAGCGCTGGGGCAACCCGCTGTACCGCTGGAAACGCATGGCCGCCGAGGGCCACGCCTGGTGGTGCGAGCGCATGCGCCGGGCGCTGACGCAGGCCAGCGCCGTGCGCATCGACCACTTTCGCGGCTTTGCCGGCTACTACGAAATTCCCGCTTCCAGCGCCACGGCGCAAGAAGGCCGTTGGCGCGTCGGGCCGGGGCGCAAGCTGTTTGAAGACATGGCCCAGGCGCTGGGCGCGTTGCCCATCATTGCCGAAGACCTGGGCTTCATCACGCCCGACGTGACCGAGCTGCGCGACTACTGCGGCTTCCCCGGCATGAAGATCGTGCAGTTCGCGTTTGGGGGTGATGCGACGCAGGAATTCCTGCCGCACAACATGCCGCCGGCCAGCGTGGCCTACACCGGCACGCACGACAACGACACCGTGCAAGGCTGGTGGCAGGCGGCCAGCGCGCACGAGCGCGCCTACGCCGGCGCCTACCTGGCCTGCGGCGCGAACGACGTGCACTGGGCGATGATCCGCGCCACCGCGCAGTCAGTGGCCAACACCGTGGTCTTCCCGATGCAAGATGTGCTGGGCTTAAGCAGCGAACACCGCATGAACACGCCGGGCACCATGGGCGGCGCCAACTGGGCCTGGCGCTTTGAGTGGAGCATGGTGGGCAGCGAGCCGGGGCGCGTGCTGGGGTTGATCAGCGCGGCCAGCGGGCGTGGGCCGTTTGAACTGCTGCACCTGCCGCCCAACGCCGGCTAGCGCATGAGCCAGCAAGCCATGGCGACGCGATTTTCACAAGCCCGCGCCAAGCTGGTTGATTGCCGCGAACATGGCGCTGGCTCGGGTGCCGAGCTGCTGCTGGTGGAGGGCGACTCGGCGCAGAGTTCGGTGCTGGCCGTGCGCGATGAGCGTTTGCAAGCCGTGCTGCCGCTGCAAGGCAAGCCCCTGAACGCCTGGGCCGCGCCGGCGGCCAAGGTGGTTCAGCAGGCCTTGTTCCGCCAGCTCGCCGCGGCCCTGGGCCTGGCTCATCCCACGGCAATGAGTGCAGACGAAGCCGCGAGCCTGCGCTTCGACCGTGTGGCGCGCGGCGCGGCCCGAGCTTGAGTTGCGCGTGCAGGCCTTTCGTGGCCTGGGCAGCCTGGCGCCTGAGACCTTGCGCGCGCTGTGCG
>JANMYI010000471.1:0-6558 GCA_031381955.1 Burkholderiales bacterium | reverse complement strand
CGGCGCCGCCCGCAACCGGCGCGAGGCCGGCTTCTTCGATGCCGAGGTGGCCCGCTTGCGGCCGCAGGACGTGGCGGCGATGTTCTTCACCTCGGGCACCACCGGCAACCCCAAGGGCGTGGTGCACACCCACTTCAGCCTGCTCGACCGGGCCAAGGCCGGCGCCGAGTTCGACAAGCTGACGAACAGCGAAGAGGTGCTGGCCTACCTGCCGCCCGCGTGGATCGGCCAGAACATCTTCAGCTACGCCCAGTGGCTGGTGTGCGGCTATGTGGTGAATTGCCCCGAGTCGGCGGCCACCGTGATGATCGACCTGAAGGAAGTCGGCCCGACCTACTACTTTGCCCCGCCGCGCATTTTTGAAGGCCTGCTGACCAGCGTGATGATCCGCATGGAAGACGCCGGTGCCATCAAGAAGTGGATGTTCCAGACCGCCATGGCGGTGGCCCAGCGGGTCGGCCCGGCGCGCATGGACGGCAAGCCGGTGAGCGCCATCGACCGCTTGAAGTGGCGCCTGGGTGATGCCTTCGTCTTTGGCCCGCTGCGCAACTCGCTGGGCATGTCGCGGGTGCGCGTGGCCTACACCGCCGGCGAGGCGATTGGCCCCGATCTGTTCACCTTCTACCGCTCGATCGGCATCAACCTGAAGCAGCTCTACGGCTCGACCGAGACCGCCGTGTTCGTCTGCCTGCAGCCCGATCACGAGGTGCGCGCGGATACGGTGGGCGTGCCCATCGCCGGGGTTGAGATCAAGCTCACCGAGTCCGGCGAGATCCTGGTCAAGTCGCCCGGCTTGCTCAAAGAGTATTACAAGAACGCAGCGGCCACGGCCGAGGTGCTGACCGCCGATGGCTGGTACCACACCGGCGACGCCGGCTTCCTGGATGCGCAGGGCCACCTGAAGATCATCGACCGCGCCAAGGACGTCGGCCGCATCCAGGGCGGCCCCAACGACGGCGCCATGTTCGCGCCCAAGTACGTCGAGAACAAGCTCAAGTTCTTCCCCTTCATCAAGGAAGCCGTGGCCCTGGGCGACAAGCGTGCCAACGTATGCGCCTTCATCAACATCGACTTCGAGGCGGTGGGCAATTGGGCCGAGCGGCGCAACCTGGGCTACGCGGGCTACAACGACCTGGCGCAAAAACCCGAGGTCTGCGAGCTGGTGCGCGAGTGCGTTGAAAAGGTCAACGCCGATCTGGCCCAGGACGCCCTGCTCGCCGGCAGCCAGATCAGCCGCTTCCTGGTTCTGCACAAAGAGCTCGACGCCGATGACGGCGAGCTGACACGCACACGCAAGGTCAGGCGCGGCTACATCGGCGAGAAGTACGCGGTGCTGGTCGATGCGCTGTATGGCGGCAAGACCGAGCAATTCATCGAGACGGCGGTCAAGTTCGAGGACGGCCGCAGCGGCTCGGTTTCGGCCACGCTGGCGATCATCGATGTCAAGACCTTTCCCAGCGTGCGCAAAGCGGCGTGAGTTTGAACATGAGCTTGGACACGACCTTGAACATGAACCCGAACACCAGCATGACCCACGACACCGCATCGCGCAGCTCAGGCGCGGTGATCCTCGAGGTCAAGAACATCTCGCTGGCCTTTGGCGGCGTCAAGGCCCTGAGCGACATCAGCTTTGATGTGCGTGAGGGCGAGATACGCGCCATCATCGGGCCCAACGGCGCGGGCAAGAGTTCGATGCTGAACTGCATCAATGGCGTCTATGCGCCGCAGCAGGGCACGATCACCTTCCGTGGTCAGACTTTTAGCCACATGAATTCGCGCCAGGTGGCCGAAATGGGCGTGGCACGCACCTTCCAGAACCTGGCGCTGTTCAAGGGCATGAACGTCATCGACAACCTGATGACCGGGCGCAACCTGAAGATGAAGACCAACATCTTCCAGCAGGCCATTCACTTCGGCGCGGCGCAGCGCGAAGAAGCCCAGCACCGCGAGTTTGTTGAACACATCATCGACTTCCTGGAAATCCAGGCCTTTCGCAAGACTGCCGTCGGCCGCCTGCCCTATGGTCTGCAAAAACGCGTTGACTTGGGTCGAGCGTTAGCCATGGAGCCGCAGGTGCTGCTGCTTGATGAACCCATGGCCGGCATGAACGTTGAAGAAAAGCAGGACATGTGCCGCTTCGTGCTGGAAGTGAACGAGGAGTTCGGCACCACCATCGTGCTCATCGAGCACGACATGGGCGTGGTGATGGACATCTCAGACCGCGTGGTGGTGCTCGACTACGGCAAGAAAATCGGCGACGGCACGCCCGATGAAGTGCGCGCCAACCCGGATGTGATCAACGCCTACCTCGGCACGTCGCACTGAGCGCCACTGAACTGAGCCCAGGCCATGGCATTTTTTCTTGAAGTACTCATCGGCGGCCTGATGGCCGGCATGCTGTATTCGCTCATCGCCTTGGGCTTCGTGCTCATCTACAAGGCCTCGGGCGTGTTCAACTTCGCCCAGGGTGCGATGGTGTTGTTCGCGGCCTTGGCGATGGCGCGTTTTTCAGAGTGGATCCCGAAAGGGCTGGGCTTCGAGCACAAGGTGCTGGGCAACGTGCTGGGCTTCATGGCGGCCATGCTGGTGATGATTGCCCTGGCCTGGCTGATCGAGCGCCTGGTGTTGAGCAAGCTGGTCAACCAGGAAGGCATCACGTTGTTGATGGCCACCTTGGGCATCACCTACTTTCTTGACGGCTTCGGCCAGACCCTGTTTGGCAGCGACATCTACAAGATCGATGTCGGCATGCCCAAGGAGCCGGTGTTCTTGCTGCAAGACGTCTTTCAAGGCGGCGTGCTCATCAACCAGGAAGACATGGTAGCGGCGGGCGTTTCGGCCGCGCTGGTGGCCGTGCTGGCGCTGTTCTTCCAGAAGACCAACACCGGGCGCGCCTTGCGTGCGGTGGCCGACGACCACCAGGCGGCCAATTCGATCGGCATTCCGCTGAACCACATCTGGGTCATCGTCTGGAGCGTGGCCGGCTTCGCCGCGCTGGTGGCCGGCGTCATCTGGGGCAGCAAGCTCGGGGTGCAGTTCTCGCTGTCGCAAATCGCGCTGAAGGCCTTGCCGGTGGTCATCCTGGGCGGCCTCACTTCCGTGCCCGGCGCCATCATCGGCGGGTTGATCATCGGCGTGGGCGAAAAGCTGTCCGAGGTCTACATCGGCCCGCTGCTGGGCGGCGGCATCGAGATCTGGTTTGCCTACGTCCTGGCCTTGTTTTTCCTGCTCGCACGACCCCAGGGGTTGTTCGGGGAGAAGATCATTGACCGCGTCTAGGCCTGAAAGTCGACGTCCATGATCTACCGCGAGAACGGTCAATTCAAAGTCAGCTACGCGGCTGACCAACAGGTTTTCCCCATCCGCCAAGACCGCATCGTGATGCTGGGGCTGCTGGTGTTGGCCTTCGTCATCGTGCCGCTGGTGGTGCCGGAATACACCTTTCGCGCCATCCTGATCCCGTTCCTGATCCTCGCGCTGGCGGCCATCGGTTTGAACATCCTGGTCGGCTATTGCGGCCAAATTTCGCTGGGCACGGGCGCGTTCATGGCCGTGGGCGCCTACGCCGCCTACAACTTTCAGGTGCGCATTGCGGGCATGCCGGTGATCGCATCGTTGTTGCTGGGCGGCGCATGCGCCACCGTGGTGGGCGTGCTGTTCGGCATCCCGTCGCTGCGCATCAAAGGCCTGTACCTGGCGGTGGCCACGCTGGCCGCGCAATTCTTCGTCGACTGGGCGTTCCTGCGCATCAAGTGGTTCACCAACGATTCTTCTTCCGGCTCGGTGTCGGTGTCGAACTTGCAGGTGCTGGGCCTGCCGATCGAATCGCCGGTTCAAAAGTACCTGTTCTGCCTCACGTTCGTGGTGGTCTTTGCCGTGCTGGCCAAGAACCTGGTGCGCAGCCACATCGGCCGTGAGTGGATGGCCATTCGTGACATGGACGTGGCCGCGGCGGTGATCGGCATCCGCCCGATGTACGCCAAGTTGACGGCCTTCGCCGTCAGCTCGTTCATCGTCGGCGTTGCCGGCGGGCTGTGGGGCTTCATCAACCTCGGCGCGTGGGAGCCGGCCGCGTTTTCCATCGACCGCTCGTTCCAGCTTCTGTTCATGGTGATCATCGGCGGCCTGGGCTCCATCATGGGCAGCTTCTTCGGTGCCGCGTTCATCGTCATCCTGCCGCTGCTGTTGAACCAGGCGCCCGGCTGGCTGGGCATCCCGATCTCCACCGCCTTGGCCTCGCACCTTGAGTTCATGATCTTCGGTGCGCTGATCGTGTTCTTCCTGATCGTCGAGCCGCATGGCCTGGCGCGGCTGTGGTCGATTGCCAAGGAAAAACTGCGGCTGTGGCCCTTCCCTCATTGAAGGCAGCGATGGCGGAAAACCACTACGCACCAAGACCCACCGCGAGCGTTGTTCGCAGCACGTCCCACCCCTTTCACCACGCACTGACGAGTGCTCCTTTCACCCTCTGGAGGCCCACATGAAGTTGAAGTCCCTTGCCAGCACTGCGGCGTTTGCCGCGGTTGCCCTGGCCAGCCTGGCCGCAGCGCCAACCGCCTTGGCGCAAGCGAAGGAACAGTTCTTCCCCTCGCTGGTGTACCGCACCGGTGCCTACGCACCCAACGGCGTGCCCTTCGCCAACGGCATGGCCGACTACTGGAAGCTGGTGAACGCGCAAGGCGGCATCAACGGCGTGAAGGTGATCTTTGAAGAGTGCGAAACCGGCTACGCCACCGACCGCGGCGTGGAATGCTACGAACGCCTGAAGGGCAAGCACGGCGGCGCCACCTCGGTGCACCCGCTGTCAACCGGCATCACCTTCGCGCTGACTGAAAAAGCACCCGGCGACAAGGTCTCCATCCTCACCTCGGGCTACGGCCGCAGCGAGAGTGCCGACGGTGGCGTGTTCAAGTGGAACTTCCCGCTGGTGGGCACCTATTGGGTGGCCGCTGACATCCTGGTCCAGCACGTGGGCAAGAAGGAAGGCGGGCTGGACAAGCTCAAGGGCAAGAAGATCGCGCTGGTCTACCACGACAGCCCGTACGGCAAGGAGCCGATTGCGCTGCTGCAAGAGCGCGCCAAGATGCACGGCTTCGAGTTGAGCCTGCTGCCGGTGGCCCACCCGGGCGTCGAGCAAAAAGCCACCTGGCTGCAGATTCGGCAGAACCGGCCCGACTACATCTTCCTGTGGGGTTGGGGCGTGATGAACTCCACCTCGCTGAAAGAAGCCGTGGCCACCGGCTACCCGCGCGACAAGATGTACGGCGTGTGGTGGGCCGGTGCCGAGCCCGACGTGAAAGACGTGGGTGATGGCGCCAAGGGCTACAACGCCCTGGCCTTGCAGCACGGCGCCGAGCCCAATGCCAAGGTCACGAAGGACATCCTGGCGCTGGTGCACGGCAAGGGCCAAGGCACCGGGCCGAAAGACGAAGTCGGCCAGGTGCTGTACATGCGCGGTGTCACGGCGGCGATGCTGTCGGTTGAAGGCGTGCGGCGCGCGCAAGAGCGCTTCGGCAAGGGCAAGGTCATGTCCGGCGAGCAAGCGCGCTGGGGCTACGAGAACCTGGCCCTTGACCAGAAAAAGCTCGACGCCTTGGGCTTCGCCGGCGTGATGCGGCCGGTGAGCACTTCGTGCAACGACCACATGGGTGCGGCCTGGGCCCGCATCCACACCTGGGACGGCGGGAAGTGGAACTTCTCGTCTGACTGGATGCAGTCCGACGACCAGATCCTCAAGCCGATGGTCAAGGCGGCAGCCGAGAAGTACGCGGCTGAGAAGAAGTTGACGCGCCGCACGCCGGAAGATTGCCAGAGCTGAACCGCTTGGCGGTTCAGCTCTTCGAGCGATAACGTACTGCTCCCTCCCCTTCCCCTGCCTCCAGGCGGAGGGGCGCATTGCACCCCGCCCCGCCAGGCGGGGTGGGCTCCCAACGGAGCCCTCATCAAAGCGCCGGCTGCGGCGTTTCGATGAGCTGAACAGGCCGCAACCATGTCTAACATCCTTCTCAACGTCAACGGCATCGAGGTCATCTACAACCACGTCATCCTGGTGCTCAAGGGCGTGTCGCTGAACGTGCCCGAAGGCCGTGTGGTGGCCTTGCTGGGCGGCAACGGCGCGGGCAAGACGACCACCCTGCGCGCGGTGAGCAACCTGCTGGCCGGCGAGCGCGGCGAAGTCACCAAAGGCAGCATCGAGCTGCGCGGCGAGCGCATTGAAAAGCTCAGCACGGCCGACATGGTGAACCGCGGCGTCATCCAGGTGATGGAAGGCCGCCATTGCTTTGCCCACCTGAGCATCGAAGACAACCTCATGACCGGCGCCTACACGCGCAAGGACGGCAAGGCCGCCATCGCCGCCACGCTGGAGAAGGTCTACAACTACTTCCCGCGTTTGAAAACGCGGCGCACCAGCCAGGCCGCCTACACCTCGGGCGGCGAGCAGCAAATGTGCGCCATTGGCCGGGCATTGATGGCCAACCCGAAGATGGTGTTGCTTGACGAACCCAGCATGGGCCTGGCGCCGCAGATCGTGGAAGAAGTGTTCGAGATCGTGAAGGA
>JANMYI010000453.1:0-5302 GCA_031381955.1 Burkholderiales bacterium | reverse complement strand
TTGACCTTTTCTTCGCGGTAAATGCGCATCATCTCCTGCTGCATTTGCTGCGGCTTGTCCTTGTAGCGCTCGCGCATCTCCATCACCTTGGGGTTGATGGCCTTCATCTTGGCCATCGACTGGTAGGCCTTGGCATTCAGCCAGTAGAACGCGATCTTCAGCAGCACCACCAAGGCCACGATGGCCCAGCCCCAATTGCCCAGGAAGCCATGCAGCGTGCCCAGCAGCCAGAACAGCGGCTTGGCCAGCACGGTGAACCAGCCGTAGTCCTTCACCAACTCCAAACCCGGGGCCAGGGCCTCCAGCTTGTGCTCTTCTTGCGGGCCGGCAAACAAGATGGCTTCCTGCGATTTGGTGGCTCCCGGTGCCACGTCGCCCAGCGGCACGACCATGGCGATGGTGTAGTGGTTGTCGGCCACTTTCTGAGTGCGGAATTCGCGCGCTTGCTTGTCGGGCAACAACCAGGCCGAGGCGAAGTAGTGCTGCACCATGCCAACCCAGCCGTTGTCGGCGCTGCGCTCGATGTCGGCCTTGTTTTTGTCGATGTCCTTGAACTCCACCTTCTGGAATTTGCGCGCGTCGGTGTACGCCGCCGGGCCGGTGAAGGTGAAGTAAAACGAGCTTTCGCCTTCGGGCGGGTTGCCGTCGCGGGCGAGTTGCAGGTACAGCTGCGGCGTCACCGTGGTGGCTGAATCGTTGGTGAATTCATGCTTCACGCCGACGGTGTACTGGCCGCGCGTGAAGGTGTAGGTCTTGGCCAGGCGCCGGCCTTCAACGGGTGCCGATTCGAAGCGCACCTGCAACTGCCCTGCACCTTCTTTCAGCACCCGCTCGGTGGTGGTCAGGCTCATCGGCGTGAGGTGATTGGGCAGCGCCACACCGGGCTGCGCCGTGACCAGGCCGGTCTGCGCCAGGTACAGGCGCTTGGGGCTTTGTTCGAACAGCACCACATTCTTCGTGTTGTCGTTCTGGTCGCGCTGCTTGAGCAATTCCAGCCGCACCAGGCTGGCGCCGGTGCTATCAAAAGTGGCTTTGACCAGATCGGTGGTGACTACCACTTTCTCGCCGCTGGGCGCTTGTGCGGTGGCCGGCGGCGTGGCGCTGCCCGTGGCCGCCGGCAGGCTGCCGGGCACAGAACCCGCGGGCTGCACGCTGGCCGGTGCCGGCACGCCGGCAGCCACCGAGGCTGCCGCGCCGGGCGCCGAGGCGCTGGCCGCCGGCTTCATGGGCGAGCCGAACAAGGTGGGCTGGCCGTTGTGCTTGTTCCAGGCGTCGTACAGCAGCACCAGCGACATGATGAAAACCACCCACAGCAGGGTGCGGCGCATATCGTTCATGAGTTCTTTTTCTCGATGGTGTCGCGCGCGGGTTGAAGCCTGGCCCCGGCGCAAAAGTGTTCAGGCACCGGGTCGCACCCGCCCGCGCAGCAGGGGTGGCAGCGCAGCACGCGCCATCCGCCCAAGGCCAGGCCGCGCAGCGCGCCGTGGCGCTGCAAGGCCTGCAAGGTGTAAGCAGAGCAAGTGGGTTCGAAGCGGCAAGTGTTGCCCAACCAGGGCTTGAGGAAGTAGCGATAGCCACGCACGGCGCCGATCAACATCCCTCTGGGTAGGCTCAAAAGAAGGTTCAGCGCGCGCGGCAGGTCGGGCCAAAAGGTGGGCATCAACGCAACACCTGGCTGAACAAGCGTTCCAACTCGTCTCGTGCGGCGTCGCGCAAAGCCGGCGAAGCGGCCGAAACAAAGCGCTGGCGTGCAAAAGGCGCGCGCAGCCGCACCAGCCACAGCCCCGGCGCCAGGCTATGCGCATGGCGTTGGGCGGCGGCGCGTGCCTGGCGCTTGAGCAGGTTGCGGGTAACGGCGCGGCGCGCATGTCGCTTGGGGATCATGCACCCCACCAGGCGTGTTGCCCTGGAGTCATCCACAGGTGCCACCTCAGCGGTGGACAGACCTGTGGATAAAACCTGAATGATCGGCCTGTCGAGGGGTGTTTCGAGCAACACCTCACCCTGCCTCACATGGTGAAGCGCGAAGTGAGCACTTCTTGAACATGGCGGCACAGCCAGAGCGCGTTCGAAATCGGCCTTGTTGCGCAGGCGTCCGAGCATGCGGCGCCTTCGCGGTGGCGCTGAAAGCCTCAGACCGCCAGGCGCTTGCGCCCCTTGGCACGACGGGCATTGATGATGGCGCGACCGCCTCGGGTCTTCATGCGAACCAGGAAGCCATGCGTGCGGGCGCGGCGGACCTTGGAAGGTTGGTAGGTGCGTTTCATGGGTTGCTTGCCTTAGGCCTGTGTTCGAGGCTTGTTGGAATGGTGTTTGTTGCGCCTAGCTGATTTGCCGGGTGGCGTGTGACGAGGCGAGGTGCTCTGGCCCGAAGGCTTTTGGTTGGACTTTCAGGTACGGGTGGTGGATGGTTTTTGCCGGGGCGCTATCAGTGGCGTACCCAGCCCCATACCTCATACCCCATACCCCATACCTCATACCCGCACCCCCTGCACATCCCCAACTTGACGCGAGCCGCTCGCTGCGGGTGGCAGATCCGAAAAACCCGCGATTACAACAAAAACCACCGCTTCGGTCAATGTTCCGGCCCTGGCGCGCTACTGACTTGGGCAGGGTGATGGAGTGAATCCAAAACCGATCAGCCTCGACCTAGAACTGTGGATAACCCTTCTGCGCCGGCCCTCGAGACCATTACAATTCCGCCCCCTCATGGCAGTTCTCCACAACAGCTCATCGCCCGCAATGACGCCCGATCTTTGGCGGCGCGGCTGCGAACGCCTGGCCACAGAACTGCCGGAGCATCAGTTCAACACCTGGATTCGGCCGCTGCCGGAAGGCAGCCTGAGCGAAGTGGCCGGCGGCGAGTTGGTGATGTTGGTGCGTGTGCCCAACCGCTTCAAGCTCGACTGGATTCGCAGCCAGTATGCGGGCCAGATTGAAACCATCCTGGGTGAACTGGCCAGCCAGCCGGTGCGCTTGGAGCTCAGCCTGGCGCCGCGTGATCTGGGGCCGCGTCAAACCACCCCGGCGCCCATGGCCGGGCCGCAAAGCGTACACGCTGCCTTGCAGAACGGCCTCACAGCCGAGCATCGTGCGGCACCGCCTGAACCCTCCTTGCAGCACCCTGCGCCTTCGCAAAGCCGGCACAAACTCAACCAGGCGCTCACCTTCGACAGCTTTGTGCCCGGCCGCGCCAACCAGATGGCGCGCACCGCGGCGCTGCATGTGGCCGGCGCGCCGGGTGCCATGTACAACCCGCTGTTCATTTATGGCGGCGTTGGCCTGGGCAAGACGCACCTGGTGCACGCGGTGGGCAATGCCTTGCTCAAAGACCGGCCCAACGCCCAGGTGCTTTACCTGCATGCCGAGCAGTTCATCAGCGACGTGGTGAAGAACTACCAGCGCAAGACCTTTGACGAGCTCAAGGCCAAGTACCACTCGCTGGATTTGCTGTTGATCGACGACGTGCAGTTCTTCGCCGGCAAGGAACGCACGCAAGAAGAGTTCTTCAACGCCTTCGAGGCCCTGCTGGCCAAGCGCGCTCACATCATCATGACCAGCGACACCTACCCCAAGGGGTTGGTGGACATCGACGCGCGCCTGACCAGCCGGTTTGATGCCGGTCTCACCGTGGCCATCGAGCCGCCCGAGCTCGAAATGCGCGTGGCCATCCTCATGAAAAAGGCCGAGGCAGATGGCGCGCTCATGCCCGAAGACGTGGCCTTCTTCGTGGCCAAGAACGTGCGGGCCAACGTGCGCGAACTCGAAGGTGCGCTGCGCAAGGTGCTGGCCTATTCGCGTTTCAGCCACAAGGACATCTCCATTGCGCTGGCGCGCGAGGCGCTGAAGGACTTGCTGTCGATTCAGAACCGCCAGGTTGGGGTAGAAAACATCCAAAAGACCGTGGCCGATTTCTACAAGATCAAGATCGCCGACATGTACAGCAAGAAGCGCCCGGCCAGCATTGCGCGGCCACGCCAAATTGCGATGTATCTGGCCAAGGACATGACGCAAAAGAGCTTGCCCGAAATTGGCGAACTCTTCGGCGGGCGCGACCACACCACGGTTTTGCACGCGGTGCGCAAGATCGGTAGTGAGCGCACCACGAACCCTGAACTCAACCAGCAGCTTCATGTGCTGGAACAAACCTTGAAGGGCTGAAGAGTTGCTGAACAAGGCCAGAACACCGGCTGAAGCATGCGCTCGAGCGCGCCGGTTTGATCTACAGGCTGCGGCGGCATACGTTGCCTGCCCTTGAACGCTTGATAAGCACGGTAAAACCAGCTGTCAAGGCACAACACTGTGGACAGTTTTTGTGCAAGTCCCCAGCTGTCCACAGGCTCGGCGCCGAAGGCAAAGTTGTTGTCATACCGTCCCGGTTGCCGCGGCCTTTCTCCCACAGGGTTCACCTTGGTCTAAACCCTTGATGGAAAAGGCGAAAATGCGGTTCTCCCCAAACCTTAAGCCGCTCTACTACGACTACCAGGCTTAAAGAGGAAAACATGATTGTTCTTAAAGCAGCACAAGAAAAATTCTTGGCCGCCGTGCAAGCCGTGGCCGGCATTGTCGAGCGCCGGCACACCTTGCCTGTCCTGGCCAACATCCTGCTGCGCAAGAACGGCAGCCAGCTTGAGCTCACCACCAGTGACCTGGAAATCCAGGTTCGCACCAGCGCCGAACTGGGCGGCGACCCGGGGCAGATCAGCACCACGGTGGGTGCGCGCAAACTGATTGAAATCCTGCGCGCCTTGCCCAGCGACCAGACCATCACGCTGAGCGCGGCACAGGGCAAGCTCACGCTGCAAGGAGGCAAGAGCCGCTTCACGCTGCAAACCTTGCCGGCAGAAGACTTTCCGCTGGTGAATGAAACGGTGGAGTTCGGCCCGGCATTTGCCCTGCCGCAAAAGACCCTGCGCGACCTGATCAACCAGGTGCATTTCGCGATGGCGGTGCATGACATCCGCTACTACCTGAACGGCATCTTGTTCATCGCCGAAGGCAAGTTGTTGACCCTGGTGGCCACCGACGGCCACCGCCTGGCGTTGGCCCAGGCCACGCTGGACAGCGAGATTCCGAAGCAGGAAGTCATCCTGCCGCGCAAGACCGTGCTCGAACTGCAACGCCTGCTCAAGGACGAAGACACACCCATCGAGATGCGCTTTGCCGGCAACCAAGCGCGCTTCGTTTTTTCGGGCATGGAGTTCGTTACCAAGCTGGTCGAGGGCAAGTTCCCCGACTACAACCGCGTCATCCCGAAAGGTCACAAGAACGCCGTCACCTTGGGCCGGGCACCGCTGCTGGC
>JANMYI010000283.1:0-17409 GCA_031381955.1 Burkholderiales bacterium | reverse complement strand
TTGCAGGTGATGGCGCCGCAGGGTCGCTTCTTCGTGCCGATCGAGCCGCACGCCAAACGCCACCATGTCGGCATTGCGGGCGGCAGCGGCATCACGCCGATCCTGTCGATCATGAAGACCGTGCTGGCGCGCGAGCCCTTGAGCCGCTTCACCCTGATCTACGGCAACCGCGCGGT
The DNA here is from genome assembly GCA_031381955.1 of Burkholderiales bacterium. Classification (GTDB taxonomy): domain Bacteria; phylum Pseudomonadota; class Gammaproteobacteria; order Burkholderiales; family Burkholderiaceae_C; genus Rubrivivax. The sequence goes on along the minus strand of JANMYI010000283.1, from coordinate 17,233 downwards.
GCGCTCCACCATGTTCAAAGAGGAGCTGGAAGACCTGAAGAACCGGTACATGACGCGCCTGACTTTGCACCATGTGTTCAGCGACGAGCACACCGATGCGCCGCTGAACATGGGCCTGGTGAACCGCGAGAAGCTGGCCGAGTTCCTGCGCGGCGTGTTGCCCGCGGCGGGCATCGCCCACGCCTACATCTGCGGCCCGTACCAGATGAACGACGAGGCCGAAGCCGCGCTGCGCGAGGCCGGTGTGGCCGAAGAGCGCATCCACATTGAACGGTTTGGCGTGGCCAACGTTCCAGGTCAGCCAAACCAAAGCGCGGGCGGCGCGGTCGTCCACCAGGCGCAACCGGGCGACGCTGAACTGGCCAAGGTGGTGATCATTCGCGACGGCCTGACGCGCGAGATCGAGTTCCGCAAGGACCAGCCCAGCATCCTCGACTGCGCCAGCGCCGCGGGCATGGAAGTGCCGTTCTCCTGCACCAGCGGCGTGTGTGGCACCTGCCGTGCCAAGCTGATTGAAGGCAAGGTGCGCATGGAGCGCAACTTTGCGCTCGACAAGGCCGAGGTGGCGGCCGGCTTCGTGCTCACCTGCCAGGCCCACCCGCTGACCGAGCGCGTGGTGTTGTCGTTCGACGAGCGTTAGCGCCGCGATGGCCCGGGGCCGAGCCAGCGGTTATGACGCGCAGCGCGAGTTGATCCTTGAGCGGGCGGCCGAGTTGTTTGCGCAGCAGGGCTACGTGGGCACCAGCATGAACCAGGTGGCGCAGGCCTGCGGCCTGTCGAAGGCCACGCTGTACCACTACTACCGCGACAAGTACGCGCTGCTGGTCAACATCACCGAAAGCCATGTGGTGCAACTGCACGCCTTGGTGGCGCAGAGCATCGAGTTGCGCCTGGCGCCGCAGGCGCACCTGCAAGACATGATCCACCGTTTCGTCCAGGCCTACGCCGGCGCCCGCCACGCCCACCGTGTGCTCACCGAAGATGTGAAGTTCTTGAACGATGCCGACCGCGAGCGCGTGCTCGACACCGAGCGTGAAGTGGTGGCCGGCCTGGCCGCGGCGTTGAACGCCGTGCGGCCCGATCTGAACACCGCGCGCCTGAGCAAGCCGTTGACCATGCTGCTGTTCGGCATGATCAACTGGATGTTCACCTGGATGAAGCCCGAAGCCGGGCTCGACCATGCGGCCATGGCACCGATCGTGGCCGACCTGTTCATGGGTGGCTTGCACGCGGTGCAGCTGCCAACCTCGACACTTCAACCCACGCGGCAACGTTTGACATGAGCCAAACCCTTCAAAGCTACATTGCCGGCGGCTGGCTCGGCGCCCAGGCCGCCTTGCCCTTGCACAGCGCGGTGAACGGCCGCGTGGTGGCGCACACCCACGCCGAGGGCATCGACTTCAGCGCCAGCCTGGCCCACGCGCGCGGCGTGGGCTTGAGCGCCCTGCTGGCGCTGGACTTCCAGGCCCGCGCGCAAACCCTCAAGGCCCTGGCCAAGTACCTGCTCGAACACAAGGAGGCGCTGTACGCCGTCTCGGTTCACACCGGCGCCACGCGCGCCGACAGCTGGGTCGACATCGAAGGCGGCGCCGGCACGCTGTTTGCCTATGCCGGCATCGGCAGCAACGAGCTGCCCTCGGGCAACCTGGTGCATGAAGGGCCGGCGCAGTCCTTGGGCAAGACCGGCGCTTTTGTCGGCAGCCACATCCTGGTGCCGCGCGGCGGCGTGGCGGTGCACGTCAACGCCTTCAATTTCCCGGTCTGGGGCCTGCTTGAGAAGTTCGCGCCCAGCTTTCTGGCCGGCATGCCGTGCATCGCCAAGCCGGCCACGGCCACCAGCTACTTAACTGAAGCCTTGATGCGCCTGATCGTGCAATCAGGGCTGCTGCCCGTGGGAGCGCTGCAATTGGTGATTGGCGGCACGGGCGACTTGCTCGATCAGTTGAACGGCCAGGACGTGGTCACCTTCACCGGCTCGGCCGACACCGCGGCCAAGCTGCGTGTGCAGCCCAACCTGGTGAAGAACGCCGTGCCCTTCAACGCCGAGGCAGATTCATTGAACTGCGCCATCCTGGCCGGTGACGTGACGCCCGACGATGCAGAGTTCGAGTTGTTCATCAAAGAAGTGGTGCGTGAGATGACCGGCAAGGCGGGCCAGAAGTGCACCGCCATTCGCCGTGCCATCGTGCCGCGCGCGCAGCTCGACGCCGTGGCCAGCGCGCTGAAGGCGCGGCTGGCCAAGGTGGTGGTGGGCGACCCGGCGCTGCCAGACGTCAAGATGGGCGCCTTGGCTTCGCGCGCGCAGCAAGCCGACGTGGCCGAGCGCGTGGCCCAGCTCCAGCGCAGCGCCGAGTTGGTGTTTGGCCAGCGTGATGGCTTTGCGCCGCAGGGCGAGGGCGTGGATCAAGGCGCATTCTTTGCGCCCACGCTGCTGCTGGCTAACCATCCACTTGAGCAGCACGATGTGCACGACATCGAAGCCTTCGGCCCGGTCAGCACGCTCATGCCGTACGACGGTATCGATGAGGCCCTGGCCTTGGCCGCGCGCGGCAAAGGCAGCCTGGTGGCCACATTGGTGACGAGGACGCCGGCCGTGGCCGCGCGTGTTGTGCCGCACATGGCGGCCTTGCATGGGCGCCTGCACATTCTTGATGGCCAAGCCGCTGCCGAATCCACCGGCCATGGGTCGCCCTTGCCTGGCCTGAAGCATGGCGGCCCGGGCCGCGCCGGGGGCGGCGAAGAACTCGGCGGCCTGCGCGCCGTGAAGCATTACCTGCAACGCTGCGCCGTGCAGGGCTCGCCCAGCATGCTGGCGGCGGTGACGCGCGAGCATGTGCGCGGCGCCAGGCTGATCGAAACCGAGGTTCACCCTTTCCGCCGGTACTTTGAAGACTTGCAAATTGGTGAGTCGTTGTTGACCCACCGCCGCACCGTGGGCGAGGCCGACATCGTGGCCTTCGGCGGCATTTCGGGCGACTATTTTTATATGCACTTCGACGAGGTGGCGGCCAAGGAAAGCCCGTTCGGCAAGCGCATCGCGCATGGCTACTTTGTCTTGTCAGCCGCGGCCGGCTTGTTCGTCAGCCCAGCGCCGGGGCCGGTGCTGGCCAACTACGGGCTGGACACGCTGCGCTTCATCAAACCCGTGGGCATCGGCGACACCATCCGGGCGCGCCTCACGTGCAAACGCAAGATCGACCGCCAGCGGGTCGACGCCAAAGGCCAGGGCCAGGGCGTGGTGGCCTGGGACGTGGAGGTCACCAACCAATCAGGTGAGCTGGTGGCCAGCTACGATATCCTGACGCTGGTGGCCAAGCGGGGCGCTTGAAGGGCCATGCTTGGCGGAGCGTGACCAACTCATCGTTCAAACCTCAAGCCGCCACTCTTTGCTGCAACGCTTCTTGGGCTATGGTGTTGATGCTCTTGCCCTCGGCCTGGGCAACGATGGCCACCCGCTCGTGAAGTTCGGGCGGAATGCGCAGGTTGAACTTGCCTGAATAGGTGCGCCGCACCTCGATGCCCTTTTGTCGGCAAACTGCCAGGAACACTTCAAGCGACTTCTTGAACTCGGCCCGAAGTTCTTTGGGGTTTCTGCCATAAAAATCGGCACCACCATTGAGGCCAAGAATCTCGCCGCGAAACTGGTCAGTGTCGGGGTTGTACTCAATCTTGGCGTTGAAGCCCTCAACAGTCATCACGTTCATGGGTTCACCCCGTGTTGTTCAAGCCACCTTCGGACACTGGCCACCGCGCCTTTGTCAGTCTGCGGCGATGAGTGCGGCCGGTGGAAGACCCGTATTTCGTTGAACAGGACAACGGCGATGCGGCTTCCCTCGCGTTCGGTGACCTCGCCGCCCAACCCTTTTAACAGTGCCTCAATGTCCTTCCAGGCGATGTTTGCACTGGTCCGGTGGGTGAAGACGGCCTGAAGCGTGCGCTGATGAATTCGCTTCATGCTGGAAGGGTACCAAATTGCGGTACTGCACGCAAGAATCTCAAATACGGAATCTCAAGCGCAGAGCCACGGTGCTGTTCAATCCGCCTTGATCCCCGCCTCGCGGATCACCGTGGCCCAGGTGGCGGTTTCGCGTTTGATCTGCGCCGCAAAGTCGTCGGGCTTGCTGGCCAGAACGGTCAAACCCTGGCTGCGCAATTTGGCCGTGATGGCGGGTTGAGTCAACACGCCGGCGATGGCGGCCTGAATGCGGCCCACCAGCGCATCGGGGGTTGATGCCGGCAGCATCACGCCGTACCACGACGGCACGTCGATGCCCTTCACGCCCGCCTCGGCCAGGGTGGGCACATCGGGCAGGCTGGGTGCGCGCTGCGCCGTGGTCACGGCCAAGGTACGCAACTGCCCGGCCTGGATGGCGGGCAGCAGCGTGGGCACGGCGCCGAACATGAGCTGGATCTGGCCGCCCACGATGTCTTGCAGCGCCTGCGTCGTGCCCTTGTAGGGCACATGGGTCATGTCGACCTTGGCTTCACGCTTGAGCAGCTCGCCAATCAGATGCAGGCTGGAGCCATTGCCCGGCGAGCCGTGGTTCAGCTTGCCCGGTTGTGCGCGTGCCAGGGCCAGCAACTCGGCCACGTTCTTCGCCGGCACGCCGGGGTGCACCACCAGCACGTTGGGCGCGTAGGCCAACAGCGTGGTGGCCTTGAAATCGCGTTCCCACTTGAAGGGCGACTGCGGCAGCAGCGTGGCATTGATGGTGATGTTTCCTTGCGGAACGAACAGCACCGTGGCGCCGTCGCCCGCTGCACGCGCCACCTTGTCGATGCCGATGTTGCCGGCCGCGCCCGGCAGGTTTTCCACCGTCACGGTTTGCCCGGTTGCCGCGGCCAAAGGCTCGGCGACGCTGCGCGTCAGCACATCCAGCACGCCGCCGGCCGGAAAGGGCACCACGAAGCGCGTGGGGCGCTCGGGCCAGGTTTGGGCCTGGCTGCCGATGGGCACGAGCATGGCCAGAGCACAGGTCAAGGGGATCAGTGATTTCATAGGTTAACTCGTCCTGGTCGGCCCTGCCGCCCGGGCCTGCAAGGCTTCAAGAATCTTCACCGGCGTGATTGGCAAGGAGGTGATGCGCACGCCCACCGCATCAAACACCGCATTGGCCAGCGCGCTGGCCATGGGCAGGATGGTGGCTTCGCCCGCGCCCTTGGCGCCGAACGGCCCGGGGCCGTGGCCCTGCTCTTGCGTCAGGGTGATGAATTCGCGCGGCAGGTCGCTGGCCAGCGGCACGCGGTAGGTCATGGGCGTGCCGTTGAGCAAGTGGCCCTGGGCGTCGTAGACCATGCCTTCGAACAGGGCCTGGCCCAGGCCCATCAGCGCGGCGCCGTTCTCCTGGCCGGTGCACACCAGCGGGTTGAGCGAGCGGCCGGTGTCGCCGCTGGCCACCAGCTTGATGACGCTTAAAGCGCCGGTCTCGGTATCGACCTCCACTTCAATCGCACCCCAGCCGATCTCCCAGAACACGCATTGCGCTTCAAGCGGAGCGCGGTGGTCGAGCTCTGGCTTGTAGAAGCCGTCGGCGCTGAACTCGAAACCAGTGCCACCGAACTGGCGCATCACCAGCGGGCCGAGCGGGTGGCGCTTGTCGCCATGCACGATGTGGCCGTCGCGCAGGGCCAGCTCAACCAGCGGCAAGCGCAATTGCGCGGCGGCGAATTCCAGCACCTGGCGCTTCAAGTGCTGCGCGGCGAACTGCACGGCGCGGCCCATCACCGCCACGCCCGAACTGGCGTTGGTGCCCTGGTCGAACGGCGTCACGTCGGTGTGGATGGGCGCGAAGCGAATGCGGCCGATGCTCGTGCCCAGCTCTTCAGCCACCACCTGGGCCAGCGCGGTGTGCAGGCCCTGGCCCATTTCCACGCCGCCGCATTGCAGGATCACCTCGCCCTGCGTGGTCATCTTCACGCGCGCTTGCGCTGGCTTGTTGACGCCGCCGCCATCCTTGAAGCCGATGGCCAGGCCGGTGCCGCGCCGCTTCACGCCGGTGTTAACCCGTTCGCGGCCGTGGTAGCCGATCTCGCGGCACACCAGATCGAGCCCTTCGCGCATGTCGCTGTCGACACCGCTTTCTCCGGGCATGAAAGGTTCGTGCAGATCCAGCAGGTTCTTCATGCGCAGGGCATAGGGCTCCAGCCCCAGCCGGTGGGCAATCATGTCGATTTGCGATTCGCTGGCCCAACTGGCCTGCGTGCCGCCAAAGCCGCGGAAGGGCCCGGCCGGCGCGGTGTTGGTCATCACGCAGGCGCAGCGCGTGTCGATGTGTGCCCAGCGGTACGGGCCGGGGATGCGGTAGCCGCACTTTTCAGCCACCAGCGGGCTGGCATCGGAATACGCGCCGGCGTCGAGCTCGATTCGGCTTTCGCGTGCCACCAGCGTGCCGTCGTTCATCACCCCGGTCTTCAGCCGCAGCACGGCGGCATGCTGCGTGTTGGTGAGGAAGCTTTCCTCCATCGTTAGTGCCAGGCGCACCGGCTTGCCCGACAGCAGCGACAGCATCACGGTCAAGGCTTCGGTCTTGATGTTGTTCTTGGCGCCGAAGCCACCGCCCAGGTAGGGCACCTGCACGCTGACCGCGTTTTCGGGCAGTTTGAACATGCGTGCGATTTCGCGGCGCAGCGGGAAGGGGTTCTGGCAACTCGCCCAGAGCTGGATGTGCTGCGCCGTAGCGTGCGCGACGCTGACGAAGGGTTCCAGGTGAACGTGCGTCATGCGCGAAAACTGGAACTCGTCTTCGAACACCCGGTCGCAGCGCGCGAACGCTTCAGCCTCACCCATGGCATAGCTGAATTCATAGCAGACATTGCGGCGCGGGCGCAGGTGCGCGCTGGCACCAGCGCCATAGGGCGGCACGATGCCCATCGGCGCTTGCTCGAACAGTTCGGGTGCATCGCTGCCCGTGGCCGCGGCGATGCTGGCCGCCACGGGCAGGTCATCGTAAGTGACCTGAATCGTTTGCAGTGCGGCAATCGCCAGGGCCTCGGTGTCGGCAGCCACGGCGCAGACGATGTCGCCGATGTAGCGCACGCGGTCCAGCGCCACCAGGGGCTGGTCTTTGATGAAGTAGCCATAGACCGGCACCACGTGGGGCGGGATGTCGTCGCGCGTGAGCACGGCGCGCACGCCGGGCAAGGCGCGCGCGGCGCTGGCGTTGATGCTCACCACGCGGGCGTGAGCGCGCGGGCTGCGCAGCACCTTGGCGTGCAGCATGCCGGGCAGGGCCACATCGGGACCGTAGACGGCCGTGCCGGTGAGCTTGGCATGGGCGTCGCTGCGCGGCAGGCTGTTGCCGACTTGATCCAACTTGGCGGTCATGCTTGAGCACCTGCCAGGCGTGCCGCCGCGTCCTGCACCGCATCAATGATCTGCGCGTACCCGGTGCAGCGGCAAACGTTCGAGCTGAGCCACTCGGTGATGCGCTCGCGGCTGGGCCTGGGCTCGCGGTCGAGCAAGGCCTTGGCCAGCAGCAGCATCCCGCTTGAGCAGTAGCCGCATTGAAACGCGCCATGGTCGATGAAGGCTTGTTGCAGCGGGTGCAACGCGCCGTTGCTGGCCAGGCCTTCGACGCTGGTGACTTCGCAGCCCTGCACCTGGAAGGCGAACGTGGCGCAGCTTGCGCGCGGCTCGCCATTCACCAGGCTCAAGCAGGCGCCGCACACACCGGCACCGCAGGCCAGGCGGGTGCCGGCCAGGCCCAGGTCGTCGTGCAGCAGTTCATGCAGGGTGCGGTGCACGGGCACCTCTCGTTCCACCGGGCGGCCGTTGAGCGTGCAGCGCAGCAGCAGGTGTTCGGCCTCATTCATGAGCCAGCCCTTTCAGTTGACGCGCCAGCAAGGTCGCACCTGCTGCGCGCGCGTAGGCAGGTGTGACGGCCGCATCGGCAAAGTGGGCCGGCAATTGCGCAAAGGCCTCTTGCGCCAGCGTTTGGGCGTTGGCCGCGACGGCATCCACATTCATACCAGGCAGATTGAGTTCCAGCAGCACGGGCGCCAGGTGTTCCGTGGCCACGGCGCAGCACAAATGCAGCCCATTGGCGCGCTGGCGCAGCGCACCGGCCAGGCCAAGCAGCGGGCGCAACGAGCGGTCATGAAAGTAGCCCAAGAGCGAAGCGGTTTCCAGCCGCAGCGCCAGCAGCAGGGCACGCTCGGGCAGGCCTTGCCACAGCGCCAGCACGGGCAGCTCCAACGCGCCTTGTGGCGTGGCGAATTCAAGTTGCACACCGGCGCAGGCCAGCATGGCCGAGCCTTCATAGCGCTTGCGCCGTGCCATCAGGTTGCCGCCTAACGTTCCAGTGAAGCGGATACGCGGGTTGGCAATGTGCGCCCAGGCCTGCGCCAGGCCCGGCGCCTGCTCGTGCAGTAAGGCATGCGTGCTGCCCTGGGCATGGTTGACGGCAGCGCCGATGCGCAGGCCCTGTGCACAAGGCTGCACCTGGTGCAACTCGGGTACCCCGGCCAGGCAGATCAGTTCGCGCGGTTGCAGGCCTTCATTGAACGCGGCCACCAGGTCGGTGCCGCCGGCCAGCAGCACCGGCCGTTCGCTATCGCGCAAGGCTGCCTGGGCCTGGGCCAGGCTGTGCGGCTGGCGCAGCTTGAACGGTGCCAGCGTGCGCGCCGAGGTGGGCACCAGGCCGGCAGCGGCAACCCATTGCATCGCTAACTCGCCTGTGCAGCCGACGGGCTGGCCATCAACCGCTTGGCCTGCTCACTGGCCCGCGCCTCCAGCATGCGCCGCACCCGCACCACGCCCGCGTCATGCGCGTACAAGTGCTCGTGCGCGCGGGCATCCGGCGCCATGCCTTCAAGCACCAGGCGGTCTTGTTCCAGCACCGCCCAGTGCAGGCCTTCAAGCCGGTTGCGATACATGAACCGCCACACGTTGCGCTGCCAGCCCTGCACCTTGCGCGTGCGCCAGAAGTAAACCTGGCAGTGGTGCTCGTCCACCGGCGTGGCCAGGCCAACGATGCCGAAGCTGCCACCCGGACCGAATTTCCTTTGGTATGGAATGGCCAGGCGCAGCCACAGGCAGCCGGTGTCGCCCAGTTCCACCCAGTCGAAGTTCACGCCAGTCTGGCCGACTTTTTCAAACACCAGGCCGGTATCGGTCTTGCGCAGGCGCATCTCGCTGCGCTTGTCGCCCTCGGCCATGGAGTGCGAGCTGGCGTGCAGGTAGGCGCCGTGCATCGGGTCCATCACGTTGTCGATGGCGTAGCGGTAGCTGGTGGCCCAATGCGCCGTGCACAGGAAGTGCGAATGCTCGTCGCTCGTCAGTTCTTCAGGCAGTTGCAGCGCGGCAGGCGCGCACTTCGCCTCCAGCCCAAACCACAGGAAGACGGCACCGGCATGTTCTTGCACCGGGTAACTTTTCACGCAACTGCGCCCCTCGAGCGGGCAGTTGGCCACCGCCGGCACTTCACGCACCGTGCCGCTGCCATCGACCTGCACGCCGTGATACCAGCAGGCCAGGCGGTCCCCGAGGTTCCAGCCCATCGACAAACGCGCGCCGCGGTGCGGGCAGCGGTCTTTCAATGCATGCACCTGGCCGGCCGTGTCGCGCCACAGCACGATGGGCTCGCCCAGGCGCGTCAGGCCCAGCGGCGCGCCTTGCACTTGCCAGCTCGGCGCCACCGGGTACCACTGGTCGCGCGGGCCGGTGGCCAGCAGATGCTGGGTGTGCTGTGTCAGGTCGTGGGTTTGTTCGGTGCTTGACATGTTGGCTCCTTGCTCGTAATCAAGCGCCCAGGCGTGCCATTTCGGCTTCGAAGCTGGTTTCGCTCCAGGCCTGGCCTTGGGCGTCGCGCGCGCCTTGCGCATTCAAGCCGGTTATCAGTTCAGTTAGCGTCTGTGCGCCACCGGCAAACACCTGCTCCAAGGCGTCGCCCAGTGAGTTTTCAAAATCAGTGGGCGGCGCTGGCCGGGTTTGCCAGATCAGGTTGGCGGCCTGGCCGGGCTGCTCGATCCGGCCCGTGCCCGCTGCATGGTCTGCGGCGCTGGCAACGGTCTTGAGCAGGGGGTTGAAACCAAGGTCGTTCATGCTGTCTCCTGCAATCGAATCAACGTTTCTCGGTGAGGAACTTGCCATCCGCCGCCAGCCCCGGCTGGCGCCGGGTGTGGCCGTCGATGCCGCCGGCAATGGCCCACTCTGCAAACACCGTGGCCCCGGGCGTGAAGCTGCGCGGCTGCCAGGCTTCAGTCAGCTCGTCGTCGTCGGCGTAGTACTCGATCAGGCCGCCCGCCGGGTTCTTGAAGTACCAGAAGTAGGCCGATGAAATGGGGTGCCGGCCGGGGCCGAGCTGGGTGGCCCAGCCGCAACGGCTGATGTGCAGGCCGCCGCCAAACACTTCATGGATGTCGCGCACCGCAAAGGCGACATGGTTCAGGCCGTTGCGGCCATGCGGGCTGCGCAAGAGGAACAGATCGTGATGGCCGCCGCGCGGCGCGCAGCGCATGAACGCGCCGTGGCCGGGGTAGCGGTCGGAGGTGATGAAGCCCAGGTGCGCATAGAAGGCTTCCGTGGCATCCAGGTCTTGCACGAAGAACACCACGTGGCCGATCTCGACGGGCGCGGCGCGCTCGTACACCGGGCTGGCCTGGTTCACGCGCGTGCGCGCACCCCAAGGGTTGGCGCCACTGCCTTGCACCGCCGCCGCGCGGCGCGGGCTGACCTGAAAGCCCACGCTCAGGCCCATGGGGTCGGTGCATGAAACGCGCTCACCCAAATCAACGAAACCGGGCGCGGCCAACAATTTGCTGCGCAGCGCGGCCAGGCTCGCTTCGCTGTCCAGGCCCCACACCACCTGGTGCAGCGTGGGGCCGCTCTCCATGGCCGGCGGCAAGCCACCGTGCTGGGGGTCGGCCACCACCACCCGCCCGCCGTCCAGCGTCTCGAAGGCCAGGAAGTGGCTTGTTTCTTCCGTTAAGGTCAAACCCCAATCGCCGAAAAAGCGCTTGCAGGTGGCGAGGTCGCCCGCGCCGTAGCGGATCTCGTCGATGCCCAGGATGGTCATGATGCAAGCCTGCGTGGGTCAATCTGCCTTGATGCCGAATTCCTGCACCAGCTTGCCGAAGCGTTCATGGTCGCTGGCAATCTGGCGCGCCATCACTGCCGGCTCGCCGCCGATCGGCTCGATGCCCAGGCTGGCCATGCGGGCCATCACGTCGGCCATCTTCAGGATGTCGTTGAAGTGCTGGTTCAAGGTGCGCACCACCTCCGGCGGCAGGCCCTTGGGGCCGACCAGGCCCATCCAGGCGCTCACGTCCAGGTCTTTGTAGCCCAGTTCGATCAGCGTGGGCACGTCGGGCATCAGCTTGGTGCGTGCGCGCTCGGCCACGGCCAGCGCAATGAGCTTGCCGCTCTGCACGTGCGGGCCCACGGCGCCGGGGGTGATCCAGCCCACCGTGACGTGTCCACCCAATGCATCGGTGACCACCGGCGCCACGCCGCGATAGGGCACATGGCTCAATTTGATGCCCGCGGCGCGGTTCAGCATTTCGCCGCCAATGTGCATCGGCGAGCCGGCGCCCGGCGTGCCGTAGGTGAAGGCCTTGCCGCCTTTGGCGTCGGCCAGCAGTTGCTTCATGTCCTTCACGCCGGTGCTGGGCGCGGTGACGAGCAACAGCGGGATGTTGCCGGTCTTGACGATGGGCGTGAAATCGTTGACGACATCGTGCGCGATGTTGGGCGCCAGCTTCAGCACATGCTGCGCGATGGGGAAGGTGCTGGGCGTGAACAGCAGCGTGTAGCCGTCGGCCGGTGCCTTGGCCACCGATGAGTTGCCGATGGCGCCGCTGGCCCCGGGCCGGTTGTCCACCAGCACCGGCTGGCCCAGGCGGGCGCTGAGCTTTTCAGCGTAGACGCGCATGATCGCGTCGGTGTCGCCGCCGGCGGGGTAGGCCACGACGATGGTGATGGGTTTGCTGGGCCAGGCCTGGGCGAAGGCGGAGCCGGCGACGAGCAAGCTGGTGGCGGCGGCCAGCAGGCCGAGCGTGGTGCGGCGGGTGGTGCAGTGCGTGAAGGTCATGAAAATCTCCTGTACTGTCGAATAGTGAACGCAAACGTTGATGAAGCCAGCGCGTCATTGCGCCCAAGGCAAGGGCGCCGAATTCAGCCCCCAATAGAGACTCTTCTGTTCCATGTAGGGCAGCAGCCCCAGGCGCCCCTTCTCGCGGCCCAGGCCGCTTTCGCGCCAGCCGCCAAAGGGCGTGGAAATGGAAAACTGCTTGTAGGTGTTGATCCACACCGTGCCGGCCTGCACCGCGCGGCCCACGCGCCAGGCGCGTTGATAGTCGCGGCTCCAGATGCCCGCGGCCAGTGCGTAGACGCTGTCGTTGGCCTGGGCCAGCAGGTCGCTCTCATCGTCGAACGGCAAGGCCACCAGCACCGGGCCGAAGATCTCTTCCTGGCACAGGGGCTGGTCGTTGCGCAGGCCTTCCAGAATGGTGGGCAGGTAGTAGCAGCCGGCGCCCAGGTCTTCACCGTTCAGGCCCGTGCCCACGGCCGGTGCGCCGCCGCACAGCAAGCGGGCACCATCACTCAGGCCGCGCTGCACGAAGCTGTTGACGTGGTTGCGATGAGCCAGGCTCACCAATGGGCCCATTTGGGTGCGCTCGCTCACCGGGTCGCCCACGCGCAGGGCCTTGGCCATGGCGGTTAAGCGCTCGATGAACGGGCCATACAGCCGCCGCTGCACGAACAAGCGTGAGCCTGCTATGCATGACTCACCCGATGAACTGAATATGCCGTACAGCACGCCCGCCAGGGCCTGCTCGACATCGCAATCCTCGAACACCATGGTCGGCGACTTGCCGCCGAGTTCGAGCGACACGCCCATCATCTTGTCGGCCGCCGCGTGCGCGATCTGCCGGCCGGTGCTCGTGCCGCCGGTGAAGGCCACGCGGCGCACCAGCGGGTGCTTCACCAGCGCATCGCCGACCACCGAGCCCTTGCCAGGCAGCACGCTGACCATGCCCTTTGGCACGCCCGCCGCTTCGCAGATGCGCGCCAGCTCCAGCGCCAGCAGCGGCGTGATCTCGGCCGGTTTGAGCACCACCGCATTGCCCGCGGCCAGGGCCGGCGCGAGCTTTTGAGCCTCGCTGGCGATGGGTGAATTCCACGGCGTGATGGCGGCCACCACGCCCAGGGGTTCATGCACGCTCATGGTGAGCTGCTCACCGCGCATCGGGGTGAGCTGATCTTCTAACGTTTCACATGCGGCGGCGAAGAACTGGAACGTGCCGGCGGCGCTATCGACCAAGGCGCGGGTTTCGTTGATCGGCTTGCCGTTGTCGCGGCGCTGCCACTGCGCCAGTTCTTCGCGCCGCGCGCGCAGGCCTTCGGCCACGCGCAGCAACACCGTGGCGCGCTGGTGCGGCTTGCGCCGCGCCCAGTCGCCCTGGGTGAAGGCGCGGTGGGCGCGCTCAACCGCTTCATTCGCATCGGCCGCGCTGGCGGCGTTCAGTTCGGCGTTCACGCTGCCGTCGGCCGGGTAGATGCTGGCGTAGGCCTCGCCGCGGCCCATGCGCCACTCGCCGGCCACGTTGATGGGCAGGCTGCGCAGCGGCAGTTGAGCGTGCAGCGGGTCGTTCATGCCTGGGCTTTCACGGGCGGGCCGGCGAAAGCGGTCTTGAAGGTGCCCACCTTGAGCATGTCCACTTCCAGCATCCTCGGGCCCGGCGAACGTTCCAGATCAGCCAGGGCCGCCGCCGCATCTTGCAGTCGGGTGATGCGCCGGTGCGCGAACTTCAAGCTTTGCGCCAGCAAGGCGAAGTCGGGCGTGTGCAGCTCGGCATAGACGCGCCGGCCGCCGTATTGCGCGTCTTGAATGTTCTTGATCACGCCATAGCTTTGATCGTTCATCAGCACCACCGTGAAGTCGGCGCCCTCTTGCACCGCGCAGGCCAGCTCGCCCAGGTTGAGCACGAAGCCGCCGTCGCCGGCCAGCAGCAGCGTCTTGCGGCCGGTGCCATGCACCGTTGCCCCCACTGCCGTGCCGATGGCCATGGCCAGGCCCAGGCCGATGCCGCCGCCCACGGCGTGCACGCCGCTGCGCGGGTGGTTCAGGCGCAACTCGCGGTTGCCCCAGGTGCTGTTGGAAACGGTGACGTCGCGTACCCAGTTGAAGTGCGTACCGGCGCTGTCTTGCACGGCATCGACCAGGGCGCCATACGGCCCCAGGCCGTCGCGCAAGCTGGCCACGGCCTGGCCGTGGGCACGCTTCAGGTCGCCCGCAAAAGCCGGGTCGACCTGCATGCGGCCTTCGAGCAAGTCAGCCAGGGCGTCGAGCGTGGGTTGGGCATCGCCACAGACGAAGCGCTCGCTGGCGTAGCAGCGGTCTTGCGCCAGCGGGTCGGCATCGATGCGGTAGCGGGTGGCGGGCAGCTTGAGCTGGTATTTCAGCGTCTCGTTGCCACGCAGCCGCGAGCCCACGATCAACAGCGCATCGCAACTGCCATAGAAGGCCTCGACGGCTGGGGCCACGTTGTAGGCACCCAGGCTCATCGGGTGGGCCTCGGCCACGATGCCGCGGCCCTGGGTGCTGCTGACCACGCCAAACCCCATGACCACCAGGCGCGCCACGGCCGCGCCCGCTGCCCGCGCGCCGCCGCCCAGCCACAGCAGCGGGCGGCGCTTGGTGGCCAGTGCATCCGCCAGCGCCTGGATGCCGGCGGGGGCGGGCAGGTTGATGGCCGGGGTTAACGGTTCCAGATCAGCCGGCATTTCAACCAACTCGGCTTGAATGTCGATCGGCACTTCAACGCTCACCGGGCCGCTGGGTGCGGTCAAGGCGCAGCGCACGGCTAATCTGAAGGTGGCCAGCGCCGTGGCCGCGCTGCGCACGCGCCAGGCGCCTTTGGAGATGGCCTTGAGCATGGCGAGCTGGTCGGGCGCTTCATGGATGTAGGCCATGTCACGGTCGAGGTACGGCACTTCAACCTGGCCGGTGATGTGCAGCAGCGGCGTGCCCGCGGTGAGCGCTTCCACCAGCGCGCCAGCCGCATTGCCCGCGGCGGTGCCGGTGCTGGTGATGCACACGCCCAGCGTGCCGGTGCTGCGCGCGCAGGCGTCGGCCATGCTGGCCGCGCCGGCCTCGCCACGCGCCGAGACGAAGCGGATGGCGCCGCGCGTGGCCAGGGCGTCGAGCACGGGCATGTTGTGGATGCTGATCACGCCGAACGCGCACCTGACGCCACAACGTTCCAGAAAGGCAGCGATCAGGTGGCCGACGGTGACTTGCATGGGATGGCTTGCATGAGTTGACGGGCTGGGTGTGTGTTCAAAGAAAACGCGCTTGCCCGCCCGACACATCGAGCGCGCTGCCGGTGGTGTACGACGACGCCGGCGTGGCCAGGTGGAAGATGGCTTGCGCCGCCTCTTCGGGCCGCCCCAGGCGGCGCAGCGGAATGCACTTGCGTGCGGCCAGCTCGGCGCAGAAGGCGGGCCAATCCTGGTTGCGGTCTTCGCGCGCCTCGAAGCGCCGCCGCCATTGGCCCGACTCCACCAGGCCGATCAGCACCGCATTCACGCGCAGCCCCAGCGGGGCGAACTCGTTGGCCATGGCATGCACCAGGCTTTGCGCCCCGGCGCGCGCCGCCGAGGTGGCCACCATGTGCGGCTCGGGTTGTACGGCGAGCAGCGAATTGACACAGACGATGGCGCCCTGGCGGCTGCGTTGCAGCAGCGGCAGAAAGGCCCGGGTGGGCCGGATGATCGAGAAGAACTTGAGTTGCAGCTCTTCGTTCCAGGCGGTATCGGTGGTGCTGGCGAAGGTGGAGACGCGGCCCTGGCCGGCGTTGTTGACGAGCATGTCCGCGCCGCCGAATTGCGCTTCAACGCTGGCCGCGAAGGCGGCCACCTGATCGGCCTGCAACACATCGCAAGGCTGGGCCAGCAGGTGGGCATCGGGGTGCTGTTCGCGCAGGCCCCGCTCGGCCGCGCGCAGCCGCGCTTCGTCGCGCCCGCAGATGGCGACTTTGGCGCCGGCGCGCAGGAACAAAGCGGCCGTGGCCAGGCCGATGCCAGAACTGCCGCCGGTGATGACGGCGCAGCGTTCAGTCAAATCAATCGTTAGCATGGCTTGGCTTGCTCTTCAGGCGCGGCGCAAGGCCACCACGGGTGCTGCTGCGCGCGCGCCGCGTGCGTCGAAGTTGAGCAAGGTGGACAACTGCGCCGCCGCGCCGCACACCGCTGCCACCAGGGCGGCCTGTTGTTCGGCCGGAATGTGCGCGCCCGGAATCGTCAGCCCGATGGCGGCGGTGATCTGCCCGCCTTGCGCGCGCACCGGCGCGGCCACGGTGCAGATGTGCGGCTCGAAGAAGCCTTCAGCCAGCACCCAGCCGCGTTCGCGCGTGCGCTGCACCTGTTCATGCAAGGCCGGCGCGTCACGCGGCGTGTTGGGGCTGGCGCCGGCCAGTTGTGGCTCGGGGTACAGCGCGCGCAACGCGGCCAGGCTCTGGTCGCCCAGCAACACCTGGCCCAGGACCGTGGCGTGCGCGGGCAGGCGCGTGCCCACCTGCACCGAGCTGGCAAAGGGCGAGCGCGAGGCGCTGCGGTGCAGGTAGACCACGTCGCGCCCGTCGCGCACCACCAGGCTGGCGGCATAGCCGGTGTCGTCGCGCAGGCGTTCGAGCAAGGGCCGGCCGAGTTCCACCATGTCCATCGAGGCGAGATACTCAAAGCCCAGGCGCAGCACGGCCAGGCCCAGGCGGAAACTGCGTCCATCTGGCGTGCGTTCCACGAAACCCAGGCCTTCGAGCGTGGCCAGCAAGCGGAACACCGTGGAGCGCGGCACCCCCAGCCGGCGCGCGATCTCGGGCGCGCCCAGCGTGGGCTCGCCACGGCTGAACTCGGCCAGGATGCGCAGGCCGCGTTCCAGGCCGGGCACGGTGTAGCGGTCGGTGGTCATGTGAGCCCCTCGCCCGACGGGTACGTCGGGCGATCCCCCGAGGGAATGCGGGCCGGCTTGGGAGCGGCCCGGCGCTCGGCCCGCGTAGCTGTCGTCACGGGTGGTGACAGCACCTGCCGCAGCGCGGCATTGAACTGCGGCGCATCTTCCACATAGCAGGCATGGGCCACGCCCTTGAGCAAGGTGAACGGCGCGCCCACCATCGCGGCCACGTCCCGGCAAGCGGCCGGCGGCGTGGTCGAATCTTGATCGCCGCACATCACCTGCATGGGCACGCGCACGCCGCGCAAGTGCGTGGCGAGGTCATCGTGCGCCAGCATGTA
>JANMYI010000112.1:0-5451 GCA_031381955.1 Burkholderiales bacterium | reverse complement strand
CTGTGCAATGGCTTGCACCTGGCCCACCGATTCGCTCAGCACGCCGGCCACCTCGGGGTGGCGCGCGGCGTTTTGCTGCAGCAAGCCGGCCCCGCCCTGCAGGTTGTTCGTGATGCGGTGGTGCACGTCCTTGACCAGCATCTCGCGCTGCGCGATGGCCGCTTGCAGCCGCGCCTGTTCGGCGGCGCGCTGGCCGGTCACGTCGCTGGCCACCAGCAGCACCTGGCTGGCCGCGCCACCCGCGGCCAGCAGCGACACCAACCGCACGTCCCAGTGGCGCCGGCTCACCTCACTGGGCTCGCCGCTGTCGGCGCTTTCGCGCACCACTTCGCGGTGCTGCACACCCGCTGCCAGGCGCGCGCCGTCGAGGTCGGCTTGCAATTCCGCGGCCTGCCGCGGGCTAGCCCATTCTTGTGGCGTGTGGCCCATCAGCTGTTCGATGTCGCGGCCGAAGTACATCGCGGCCATTTGGTTGAGCTGCAACACGCGGCCGCTGCCGGCATCGAACAGCGCGATGGCCAGCGGCGCGGTTTCGATGATGCGTTGCAGCGAGGCGCGGGCCTGGGTCTGGCTGAGTTCGGCCTGGCGCCGGCTTTCAATGTCGAGCAGCGCAAAGGTGATCTGCCGCCCGGTCGATTCACGCGCCGTGACCACGGCATTGCCCACGACCCAGAATTCGCGCCCGTCGCGGGCTTGCAGCAGGCATTCAAAGGTCTGGGCCTCGCCTTCATCGAGCGTGTGCAGATAGTGGGTGCGGCGCAGCGGGTGGTCGGCCTCGGGCGTGGCCACGGTGCTGATGGGTTCGCCCACAAAGTCGGCCAGCTCGCCGGCGAACATGCGCCGCGCCGAGCGGTTCATCCACTCGATGCCGCCTTCACCCACGGTGACGATGCCCACCAGCACAGAGTCGAGAATGGCCCGCGTGCGCTCGGCTTGGCGCACCAGCGACTGGCGCGCGCGGTAGCGTTCATCCACGTTAACGAATGAGATGATTCTTCCCGCTTCGGGCGCCACGTCATCCACCAGGCGCTGTGCCACCTGCACCCACAGCAAGCTGCCGTCACGCCGACGCAGCCGCCGCTCGCCCTGGGCGCGGCCATGCTGGCGCAACACCGATTGGGCTTCGAACTCGGTGCGCAAGTGCTCGTCAGCGCTTTCTGAGAGATCGGCCAGGTCCAGCGCCGCCAACTCCGGCCCGGCGTAGCCGGTGATCGCGGCCATGGCCTGGTTGGCGCGTTCGATGCGCCCGGCGCGAACGAAGACGATGCCCACATCGGACAAGCTGAACATCAGCTCACGGTCGCGCAACAAGGCTTCCAGCTCGGCTTGCTGCGACTTCAGGCGCGAGATGTCGGTGAGCACGGCCACCGCCTCGCTCTCGTCGGGCGAGGCCTCGGCGCGGCGCACCGAAATCGAATACCACAGCGCCGGCTGCTGCGGCGTGGCCGGGCGCACATTGATTTCGGATTCGAAGAACTGCCCCGCGGCCAGTGCTGCTTGCACTTGCACCACCACCCCTTGGGCCGGCGGCAACTGCCGGAACAGTTCATTCAGGGTGGCCCCGGCCGCCGCGCCCGCGGCCAAGCCGAGCATGCGCTCGAAGCGGCTGTTGCAACGCAGCAGCAGTGGGCCGCGCAGGTAGGCGATGCCGGCCGAGGTGCTGTCCAAAATCGTGGTCAGTTCGCGCAGCAATTGCTCGTTGCGGCGCAGCGCACCTTCTTGCTCGGTCACGTCCAGCGTCACCACTGACAGCGTGCGCCGGCCGGCCCCCGGTGGCGCCGGCTCCACGCGCGTGAGCAACCAGCGCGGGCCCAGCTCGGCGTGGCGCACCGCGTAGCGCACCTCGGCGCGTTCGCCCCGGCGCAAGGCCTGCTGCAGGCGCTCGTATTCCACCAGCGATTCGGGCTCGACCAGATCGCGGCTGATGGCCTGCAAGCTGGGGCCGGCTGCGGCCAGCGCCTCCCGCCGCCCGTGGGGGGCGCGCAACCAGCCGCGCGCGGTGTCAAAGGTGGCCACGCCCACACCTGCCGTGTCCATCAAGGCGCCGATCTCCAGCTGCGCCAGGTCGCGTTCTTCTTCAGCGCTGCGGTCGGCCACCACGGCCATGAAGCGCAACTGCCCGGCCTCGGTGGCAAAGCCGCGCACGCGCGCGCTCAGGCGGTGGCGCCGGCCGTCGGGCAGGGGCATCGACACATGCGTCTCCAGAGGCGCCATGCCCGGCTGCAGGCTGGCCAAGGGCTGGCCGCGTTCCCAACCCAACAGGTTTTGCAGCTCGGCCGCCGCGTCGTTGATCAGCACCGGCACCTGGCCCACCTGCGCTTCGAAGGCTTGGTTGGAGCGCACGATCAAGCCCGATGCGTCGAACACCAGCATGCCGGTGGGGCTCAGGTCGAACCACTGCGCCAGCTCGTTGAGCGAGCGCTCGGCCTGGGCGCGGGCCACGTGCTCGCCGGTGGAATCTTGCAACACGGTCAAGCGCTGCAGCTGGCCTTCGGGGCCGGCCACCACGTATTCCACGCTGCGTGCCCAACGCTCACGGCCATGGGCGTCGACGACGCGCACTTCGCGCAAGCGCCCTTCGCCTGGCGCCGGCGCGGCTTCAGCGCGGGCCTGCAGGCTGGTGTCGTGATCTTCCAGCGGTTCCAGATCGATCGGGTCGCGGCCGAGCAGCAACTCGATGCGCCGGCCGGTGAAGGCCAGGTACGCGGCGTTAGCGGCCACCAGCCGGTGCTGCGCATCGGTGAGCATGGCGGGGAAGGGCGAGGCCCACAGCACGCGCAATGTTTGCTGGGTGCTGCCCATGGCCAGGGCCGGCAGCTCGGCCGCGGCCAGGGGTGGTGGCGCGATGCGCGCGTCCAGCCGCATGCGCAGCGCACAGCCGCCTTCTGCGCCCCAGGCGCGCAGCACCATTTGACGGCCGTCGGGCAGCAGCAGGGCGGGCGACTCCCGCGGCCCGGCCGGCTCGGCCAAGGTGGTTTGCAGCCAGAGCGTGGCTGCCTCACCCAGGGCCGCTCGCAGATCTTCCAGGCCCTGCCCGGGCTCGCACTCCAGCAGGCGCATGGCCGCCTGGTTGCAAAAGCCCACCAAGCTGCGCTCGTCCCACCACAGCATGGGCTCGTCCACCGCATCGAGCAAAGCGGCCAGGGCGGTGCGCGGCGGCTGGTTGGAAAGCATTCACGCTGGGCGCGTAACCCAGAGGGCGCGGCGCGGGTGGAAGAACAGGGTTGTAACACCCGCGTTGGTCGGACAGGGCCGCGGCGTGCGCCGGCTAGCCACGCCCGGTCTATGGGACATGTTAGCCGTCGGCCAGATTCAAGCTTTCCGGCGTCAGGCCGACATCTTCGAGGCGCCATTCGAAAGGCCCTCGCAGATGGATTCCGATTTACGTCCGTCGGGCGCGACAGCGCCGGCATCTCACCCTGTGCTGCAGATCGCCAAGATCAAGATCTACAACCTCGACGGCATGACCGTGTTCTCGACCGATGAGACGCAGATCGGCGAAGACAAGAGCAGCAATGCCGGGTTTCTCCAGGCCCGCGCTGGCGCGGTGGTCAGTCAAATCAACTTTCGTGAAAAGTTCGACGCGTTCGAGGGCGTGCTGAACAACCGCAACCTGATTTCCTCGTACCTGCCGGCGCGCGCCTCGGCCGATACGCCCGTTGAAAGTGTGTTCGAGGTCTACTCAGACGTCACCGACCTGCTGCACAGCCAGACGCGTGCGCAATGGCAGGTGGCGGCCATCGTCTTGCCGCTGTTGTCGACGCTGTACTTGTTCTTGCTCATGGTCGTGCGCAAGGCCGACCGCATCATTTCGCTGCAAGAGCAAGAACGCGGCGTCAAGGCAGAACTGGTGCGTCACCAGGCCTATCACGACGCCCTGACCGGCCTGCCCAACCGAGCCTGCTTCGCCGAACGGCTGAGCGAGACGATTGCGCTGGCGGCGCGCACCGATCAACCCTGCGCGCTGATGTTTGTCGACCTCGATCGCTTCAAGATCGTCAACGACAGCCTCGGCCATGCGGCCGCTGACACGCTGCTGAAAGTGACGTCAGACCGCATCCAGGGCTGCCTGCGCAAGAACGACCTGCTGTTCCGCATGGGCGGCGACGAGTTCACGATCATCCTGCCGCAGTTGTCCACTCCCGAGGACGCGGCCTTCATTGCCCGGCGCATTCAGGAAGCCGTGGCCACGCCGGTGTCGATGCATGGCAGTGAACTGATCGTTGGCGCCACCGTCGGCATTGCGCTGTACCCCGGCGACGGCGACAGCGCCGAGGCGCTGCTGAAGAATGCCGATGCCGCTATGTACAGCGCGAAGGAAGGCGGCCGTGGCCGGCACGCCTTCTACCGCGCCGCGATGAACCAGCGCGCCTCGCAACGCCTGGGTCTGGAACTGGCGCTGAAGCAGGGCTTTCGCGACGGTGAATTCACCCTGCACTACCAACCGCGGGGCGACGCCGGGCAGCGGCCCGCGGGCCAGCTCGGCGCCTTTGCGGCGACGCTTCACGGAGCCGCGATGTTCGGGCTCGGCCACACCAGCTCCACGCTCAGCCCGCCGTCGCCGCCGGGTGCGTCGGCCAGCGCGATATCGATGCCGTGGCGAGCACAGATTTCCTTCACGATGGCCCGTCCGAGGCCGCTGCCTTGTTCCTTCGATCCCGCGATGCGATAGAACCTTTCGAGCACTTTGACGCGCTCGGCAGCGGGAATGCCGGGGCCGTTGTCGAGACGGCCAAGCGGAGCGTGACCGTCAACACTATCTCGCCCGGCTACATCGGCACGAAGATGGTCACCGCGATCCCGAAGGAAGTGCTCGACACGAAGATCCTGCGGGCGGCTTGGCAAGCCCGAGGAAGTCGCGGGGTTGATCATCTATCTCGCGTCCAAAGAAGCGGCCTTCGTGACCGGCGCCAACATCGCCATCAACGGCGGCCAGCACATGCAGTGAGCATGCGCAACCCATTACAACCATCGAGGAGCACCGAATCATCAAATCAGGCATTGACCAGGACGCGCTGGTCAACCTGGAAAAGCTGGAGGACATGCTATTCGACGCTGGTCAGCGGCGTGCCGATCGGCATGTTCAACGGTTTGCAGCCACCGAAAGCACCGCGGAAGTAAAGTCATCGAACGGCGATTGGCGATTGGCGATTGGCGATTGGCGATTGGCGATCGCCGATCACCCATAGTCCACAGCGCAAAGGAGAAGGTCTCATGGATGCCCTCATGCTGGCTCGCATGCAATTCGCGGCCAACATCACCTTCCACATCCTGTTCCCCACGATCAGCATCGGCCTGGCCTGGCTGCTGCTGTTCTTCCGCTGGCGTTGGCTGAAGGTGCAGCGCAGCGACGCCGCAGCGGCCCAGGGTTGGCTGGACGCCTACCGTTTCTGGACCAAGGTGTTTGCATTGACCTTCGCCCTGGGCGTGGTCAGCGGCATCACGATGAGC
>JANMYI010000378.1:0-3314 GCA_031381955.1 Burkholderiales bacterium | reverse complement strand
GCATGGCAGCGGCGGCGGCGGCCGGCGCTTCGGGCAGCACGGCGGCTTTGAGTGCGGTGGCGGGCCCGGCCGTTGACGACGACGTTGACAACGATGCTGGTTGCGCACGCGCCGCTGCCGTGCCCGCAGCGGCGCCGTCAGGAGCAGCTCCGTGAACGCCCGGCGCCCCAGCGGCTGTGCCGGCGCGCGCCACCGCGGGCTCAACCGGATACGCCTTGGCCCAGGGCGTGCCGCGCTCGCGGGCATGGGTCTGGGCGCTGCTGCGGGCCACTTCGAGTGCCGGGCCCTTGCAGGCGCCAACGGCGTCGCGCCACAGGGTTTCGGCAACCTGCAATTGCGCTTGCTTCTCGGCCGGGGCCAGTGCCGCGGCGGCGTTGCGGTGGCGCTGGCTGTATTCACGCGCACGGTCGAACAGCGGCGCGCAATGCTCGGCGTTGTGGCCGTCCACCATCACCTGCTCACGTCTTTGGTTAGCCAGTTGCTGCGCGCTGCCGCTGCAGCGCTCGCCGGCCAGTTCCCACACGCCTTCAGCCTTGCGGTACAGCGCGGCGGCATCGAGCCAGCGGCGCTCGCCGGTGGCCTGGCGGGCCAGTTCCTGCAGGGTGTTGGCGTCACGCTGGCTGGCCGCGCACTGTTCGCCGCTGCCGAGTTGCTCGCCCAGTGCCGCACGCAGCTTGCGGTTATCAGCCAGGTTGCGCTGCGCGCGTTCGCCGGCCCGGCCCTGGCAGGCTTCGCCGGCCTGTTGCCACAGGGCAATGGCGGCGTCGAGCAGCTTGGCCTGTTCAGCCGCGGCGGCACGCGCGCCTTGCGCGGTGGCGGCTTGCAGGTCGGCGGCCATGGCCTGGTCAGTCACCTGGTTGCAGCTCGGCGCGGCGGGGGGTGGGGCCGCACTGGGTGCCGGCGCCGGGGCCGCGGCGCTGGCCGCCGCCTGTGCCGGCGCCGCACCAGCGTCTTGCGCCAAGACCGGCCCGGCGGCCAGGGCCAGGGCCAGGGCGAGCAGCAGGCTTGCGGTGCGCATCATGGCTTGGCTCCGCCTTCACCCGGCATGCCCAGCAGCGCGGCCACCAGGCCGTTGGCGAAGGGGTTGGCCGGCCCGGCGGCGCCGTCGTCATAAATGAACGCGCTGCGCGCTGATGCCAAAGGCATGGCGCCGATCTCGGCGTCGAACGCGTCGGGGCGCACACCCTTGAGCACGGCCACCACGCTGTCTTGCAAGCCCTTGGCAGTGGCCACCTTGTTCAAGGCATTCAGCCGTTCGGCATCAAACACAAACGCGTTGTTGGCCAACCCGGCTTCGGCCAGCTTCTGGTGCAGCATGAAGCCGGCCAGCGGGTTGGCATGCAGGGCGGCCATGCGCTCGAAGGCCCAGGCGTCCGCCCGGTCGAACACCGTGGCGGCGATGCGCGACACGCCGCCCAGCGAGCCGCGGTTCACCGCTGCTTGCTGCATCGACGACACCACCGTGGCGCGGCTGAGCTTGGTGGCGGCGTCGACCGCGGCTTCGCGAAAGCGCTCCATGGCGAACGACTTGGCCTGTTCGATGAGTTGCTGCTTGAGCACCTCGCTGGCCACCGTGGCGGCGGCCGATTGCGCCGCCTTCACCGCGGCTTCGGCCGCCACCGCCGCGCCGCGCAGGCCCGATGCCAGGGTGGCCAGGTTGTACAGGGTGCCCACGATCTTCACACCGTAGTGGTAGGTCTTCATGCGCGCGCCGCCTTCCTCGCTCAGGCCTTGCGTCCACAGCACCAGCCACAGCGCTTCGTCGTCACTCAGCGCGGCCTGGTTGATTTCAAGCGGATGAAAGTTCAGCAGCCAGTGGTAGTCCTGCAGCGCCGGCGTGTTGGGTGGCGCCAGGCGGGCATAACCGCGGCAGACCTGGAACGGCACCACTCGCGCTTGCTTGCCGGCACTGGTGCGCACGCCAAAGGGCTGGCCGGCGTCGCGCTGCTTGGCCAACTCGGCCAGCATCGCTTCAGCGTCGCGCTCCTGCTTGACCCCGGCCACCACCTCCAGCCGTTCGCCCACCTGCAAGGGTGATTGCGCCGTGGCGGCGATGACGGTGAGGCGCTCGTCCACGCCCAGCGCGCGTACCCAGGCCACCCGCTCGTCGTCCTTCCAGGCGGCGCTGGAGGCGACTGAAAAGGGCAACTCCCATTGCTTGTCGCATGCGGCGTCGCGCAGCGCGGCGCTGCGTGCGATGGCCGGGCGCAAGCTGCGCTCGCCCTGGCCATAGGCGCGGATGTTTTGCAGCAAGGTGTCGTCGAGCTTGCGGCCGTCGTCCACCGTGTAGGGCGCGCTGGCGCAGCCGCCAAGCAGGGCCAGCACGACCCAGGTGGCCGCCGTGCGCAGCAGCAACGCCGCCCGCGGCCAGCTTGCCCCGCATGCGCGCGCACCGTCAACCATGCCTGCCCCCTGATCAGCGTGATGGCGGCAAGTCTCACATGCGAAGGCGCGCTCCAGCCTGCGCGTTTTCGCCACCTTTCACCCTTGTTGATGATGGCGCCCAAATTGACGGCGCCCCAACCGGCCGGCTTGTCAGCCCCTGTTGGCTTGGTGTCAACAAGCGGTCAGCCAGCGCGGCCAAGATCGCGCCGTCCGGGCATGTTCATTTGCCCGTTGGCATTTCCTGAGGAGACATTCATGCAAGCTGACCTGGTCGCACGCATCGCGGCCCACCCCAAATACCGCGAACTCAAGGCCAAGCGTTCCAGCTTCGGCTGGTGGCTCACGCTGGCGATGATGGTCGTTTACTACGGCTTCATCCTGCTGGTGGCGTTCAACAAGGAGTTCTTGTCGCAAAAGCTTGGCGCGGGTGTCATGACCGTGGGCATTCCCGTCGGCTTCGGCGTCATCGTCTTCACCGTCGTCATCACCGCCATCTACGTGAAGCGCGCCAACGGCGAATTTGACGATCTGGTCGATGCCATCAAGAAGGGAGTGCTGAAGTGATTCGCACCACATCAAACATCACGCGCCAACTGCTCACGCTGGCCGCCTTGCTCGGCGTTTCAGCCCTGGTCTATGCCGCCGGCGCTGATCTCGGCCAGGCCCAGAAGCAAGCCACCAACTGGACCGCCATTTCGATGTTCGGCCTGTTCGTGGTGGGCACCCTGTTCATCACCAAATGGGCCGCGTCCAAGACCAAGAGCGCGGCTGATTTCTACACCGCGGGCGGCGGCATCACCGGCTTCCAGAACGGCCTGGCGATTGCGGGCGACTACATGTCAGCCGCGTCGTTCCTGGGCATTTCAGCCGCGGTGATGGCCTCGGGCTTTGACGGCCTGATCTACTCCATCGGCTTCCTGGTCGGCTGG
>JANMYI010000362.1:0-5594 GCA_031381955.1 Burkholderiales bacterium | reverse complement strand
GGGCCATCTTGAGCGTGACCTTGCTCAAGGGCATGGTGCCCAACACCGCCACCTACTCACTCGATAACTTGCACTACCACGCCGAATACGTGGACGCCGGCGTGCGCATCCACCAGCAAGATGTGCAGGTGCCGCTGTCGGGCTTGGAGCGGCTGTGGATTCGGCGCGTGGCCCTGAGCGGTGGTGGCGCGGGTTGATGAGCATGACGCCTAGAGCCACCGCCATCCTTGCGCGCTTCCCCGCGCACCTGGAAGCCACGCGCCCGGGCAAGCTGCTGGGCGAGGCCACCAGCGCCATCGCCATTGATCTGGACACGCTCGCCGCCGCCCTGGCCGCGGTGCGGCGCGCGCACCGCCTGGGTGACGCCGATGAGCTGGCCGACCTGTGGCGCATCGCCGCGCTGCACGGCATGAGCGTGGGCGAATTCGAGATCGTGCTCGGGCGTTTTCGCCGCGCGCAGGAGCTGCTGCGTGCCCTCGACACCGCGGCCGATGACGCGGCCCGTGAAGCCGCCGCGCAAGGCTTGACTGCGCTGTGGGCGCTGCAAGCCCTGCCGCCGCGCCTGCCGCTGTTTGCCGACCCCGCCGCCCCGGCTGACACGGCCCGCGCCGCCGCGCGCCTGGCGGCACAGGCCCGGGCCACGCTGCGCCACGCCAACCTGTGCGACGCGGTGCGCACGCGCATCGGCCAGGCCAGCAGCATTCACGCCAGCGGCAACGGCACGGTGATGGCCTTGCTGCGCGGCGCGGCCAATGCGCTCGATCTTGAACTCGGCACGGTGCAGCACAGCACTGATCGCTATTGGCACGCCGCGCGCGTGCAAGACCGGCTGCGCCTGAACCGGCTGGTGGCCGCCACCGGCGGCGAAGTGGAGCAAGCCTTGCCCGTGGCCGAGGAGCTGCTGGGCATTGAAGAAAACCCGCTGTGGCGCGCCGAAACCGACAACGCGCCGCGCGTGCACAGCGAGCTGTTCAATGAAGTCCGCCGCGGCTTCGAACGCGCGCTGCTACAGATTCGCATCACTGGCGAAGGCGAACGCACGATGGGCCCGATGCTCGTGAACCGCGATGAAGGCCATGGCGTGGGCTACAGCGGCGCGGTGGCCAACGGCGAGGTGCTGGTGTTCAACGAAGAGGGGCGCGTGCTGCTGGGCGCGGCCGACGTCACCTCGCTGGCCTATGCCTGGCAGGGGGCTTGTTTTGCGGGCGACGACGCCGCGGCCGATGCCGACTTTGTATTCGATGGCGCAGGCGTGAACCCACGCCACAAAAAGGCACGCTTCGTGACCATGACACCGGCGCTGGGCCTGGATCGCGAAGCCGGCTATCCCAGCGACGGTGCCAACCTGCCCATGCCCGGCATCGCGGTGGGCACCACGCGGCTGGCGTTCTTCGTGCAGGAAGCGCATTTCGCGGCCCAAGACCCGGCGCCCGCCGCGCCAAGAAGCGTGACGCCACGCACCGGTGCGGCGGTGTTCGGCAGCGCCGTGTTCGCGCCACCGCCCCTGCCGCGCACACCCTCAGCGCGCGTGAGCTTGTCGTGGCTGGAACACCGTGCGTTTGCCGTGCGCCTGCTGGTGCCGCCGCGCTTTCGCGCCTGGCGCGCCGATGAAGCCGAAGGCGCGCTGACCTTGCAGGCCGTGGCCCGCGCCGTGGAGCGCTTTCGCCCGCTGGGCGTGGAGCTGCGGGTGGAATTCATCGACACGCGCTGGAGCCTGGGCAGCGGCACACTGACCAGCGGCATCGACGACGACCCGATTGAAAGCCTGCGCGCAGGCACCGAGCTGTGGCCTGCACCCGCCGAATCCGTGGCGTGAATTAACTGTCGGAGTAACTCACCATGATCTTCACCCCCCCGTTCATCAAGAAGCTGGCCAGCGCCGGCGAGCCGGTCACGGCGCAAGCCTGGAACGACATCGTCAATGCGCTCGGCCAGGTGCACACTCACCTGGAGAGCACCGAGGCCACGGCGTTGAAGGTGCAGGTCACCACGGCGGGCGTTGACTTGGCCACGGTGCGCGTCACCGCCATCCGCGACGACGGCATTGCCATCGACGCCGTGGCGCCCGTGCCGCCGGGCACGGCGCACATGTTCGCCGGCCTGCGCCCCGGCGCCTACGCACTGCGCGTGGAAGCCCCGGGCTTCAATGCGGCCACGCTCAACGTCACCGCGCCCGAAGCGGCGGTGCAAAACGTGGCGCTCAGCGCCAACGGCGCCTTCATGCCGCAGGTGTTTGGCCAGGTGCTGAGCGACGCCCTGGCCACCCTGGCGGGCAGGCAGATCACGGTGGCGCGCATTCTTGACGTGACCGGCACCGACGTGCCCACCGCCAACCCCGGCGCGCAGTACAACAGCTCGCGCGTGCTGATGCAGGTGCCCTACGCCGGCAACCCCGTACCCACCGGCCAGAGCGTGCAGCTGGTGATTGCCGCGGCGCTGCAAGCGCAAAGCAGTGTGGAGATTCCGCCGCTCACGGGCCTTTCCTTGGCCGAAGCGCAGAAGGCCCTGGAAGGCCTGGGCCTGGTGCTGGGCAAGGTGGTCACCAAGCAGACCCGAGGCTGAAGCCGGGCTCGTCGATTTCTAACGTTTCACTTCATCAGGAGGCAAGATGGCCACCAATTTCCTCATCAACAAGACCGCGTTCGTGCAGGCCAAGGAAGTGCTCGTCGAGGTGGACGACAAGCCCGCCGTGGCCAAGGTCGTGCGCGACGGCTTCCAGGTGCCGGCGGTGAAGATCAACCAGCAGGCGACTGACTTCTTCCTCGGCAACCTCGACATCCTGCAACCGCGCCAGACGCCGCGCGTGGTGTCGCAGAGCATCAAGGCCGGCACCAAGGTGAATGCCGGCACGGTGGTCGATCTGATCCTGGCCCCACCCACGGCGATTCCGTTTTCGATCTTCGACAACGTCCACCGCGACCTGCGCGCGCGCAGCGTCTCGGTGCTCACTGAAGGCATCTTGCAAGACGCCACCACGCGCCAGTCGCTGCTGAAGTACGAAAAGGCGGCTGATGTGCCCGCGGCCGAAAAAACCGCGCTCACCCTGCAGTTCCGTAGCGCCGACATGGCGGTGGATGAAGCGGCGCCCGAAACCAGCTTCGAGGCGGCGTTCAATTCCGCGCGCGGCGCGCTGGCGTTCAAGTAGGCGGGGCCACGGTCATGGTGCAAGTCGTCGGCGCCGTCGCGCAAACCAGCGTGCAGTCGGTCGTCATCGGCCAGGTGCAGATGATGTACGCCTACGCCTATGCCTTGTTCGACGGCGTCACGTCGGCGTCGGTGGACATCAGCCTGCCGCGCAATGCGCTGGTCGATGAATACAAGTTCCTGGCGCAGGCGCAGCGGGTCGATTCCACCAAGGTGCAGGAAGTGGCGCAGGTGCGCAGCTATTCCGAAGGCAGCAACCACGAGATGGTGATCGACTTCGGCACCCCGCGCACCGTGAGCGGCGTTGACCTGGACGCCGACAGCGGCGCGGCGGCGCTGAACGTGCTGATGATTTTTTCGTGGCTGGGCAGCCAGTTCTCGCCCAGCCCGGCCTACCTGCGCGGCGCGGCGGCCGCCAGCGCCAGCGCGGTGTTCCCCGAGCTGCGCACCGAGCGGCTGCGCGTGGTGGTGTCGCGCGGCCAGACCAACGCCGAGTTGTCCAACGTGCGCCTGCGCCTGCCCGAGCCGCCCTCGGGCCTGGAAATCCGCATCGACGACGCCGCGCCCGTGTGGAGCCACCCCGAACCGGTGCAGCCACGCGCCACGGTCAACGCCCCTGATGCCGACGGCTGGGACAAGAACTCCAAACGCATCATTGACCTCACGCCCGCTGTGGCCGCGCTGGCCGGCGACCCCACAGGTGCGGAAGAGGCCGTGAGCTTCAAGGTCACGCTCACCACCAAGGTGCCCTGCTTGCTGAGCATCAGCGTGCAGGGCACGCCCAGGCAACGCCGCATTCGCCGCGTGCAGGTCGACAACGACACCACCGCCGAGCTTGAATTTGCCAGCGAGGGCCAGCTCGATCTGGCGCTGCCCTTGCCGGCACCACCCACCGGTGCCACCCGGCGCATCGACGAAGTGCGCTGGCTGGCCGTGGCCGACCTCCCGGCGCAGCGCGTGCTGCCCCCAGTGGGCCCTGCCCCGGCGGCCAGCGCGGCCGAGCCGGTGTTGGCCGAATTGATGGTCGATGCGCAGCGCGCCGCCATCGTGCGCCTGCCCGGCGGCAGCGGCCTGGCCGAGCTGAATGCCATCCGCCTGCCGCTGCGCGCGCTGGGCGACGCCGCCGAAGCGCGCGTGGTGCTGTGGGCCGTGGCAGAAGGCAGCAGCATGCCCGGCCAGCACCTGCCCCAGGGCGCCAGCGAGCCCGTGACGCTGGCCGCCAGCGCCGATGAGCAATGGGTGAGCTTCAGGTTCAAGCAAGCGGTGCCGCTGGGCCCCGGCCCCATGCCATGGATGGCGCTGGTGGTGGCGCGCGGCGAGCTGAGCTGGGCGCTGGCGCAGGCCGCCGTGGCGGACGGGCTGGCCGAGCAGGTCATACGCCGCGGGCCACCCAACGGGCCGTGGCGCGCGCTGCCCGCACCCTTGCAAGACCCGGCCGGCGTGCTGGATGCCCGTGCCCGCCTGCGCCTGGTGGGCCTGGCACCGAAAGACGCGCCCCTGGCGCCGCTCACCCTGGCCCTGGCGGCCGCTGCCAGCGGCGGCGCCGCGGCCGTCAGCGCTGTTAGCACCGTTAGCGCCGCCATCGCGCTCACGCCCACGCCCAAGGGCGCGCCTGGCGTGTTGGTGCCCACTTCACCGTTTAACGCTGCGCAGCCAGTGCTGCACCTGATAAGCCGCACCGCGGGCAGCGTGCAGTTGCGCGAGATCGACATCATTTCCAGCCACTGACGCCGGCACCGCCAAACGCTACACGGCACTCGCGAACGCCAACGCCACGCCAACGCCACGCCAGCGCCAAACCACGCTCAGGCATTAACAAGGGTTCCACCATGGCCGACGATGCACGCTCCCAATTCGTAGAAGGCCTGCGGGTCACCGCCGAACATTTGCAGCACTTGCAAGACCGGCTGCGCGAGTCGCTGCTCGACCTGCGCCGCACGGTGGGCCTGGGCCACATCGCCTGGGGCTTGGTGGTGCGCCTGGAAGATGGCCAGGTGCGGCTGGAGCCCGGCGTGGCGCTGTCGCCCGGTGGCGTGCGCCTGGCCATCGATTCACCGCTCAGCCTGGGCGCTGCGGCCGTGGGCCAGCGCGTGGTGCTGCGCGCCACGAATGGTGACCGCGCCGCGCTGCGGGTGGGCAACACACCCACCGTCATCACCCTGGGCTGCACGGCAACGGCCGAGGTTGATGACGGCAGCGATGTGGGCCTCGATGCGTTGGTGGTGGGCCGCATCATTGCCAGCGCCGGCAACCCCGCCGCGCAGCAAGACGCCGCCCTGTTCGTGGCCGCTGGCAGCCACACCCACAGCGGCGAACACCGGCAAGACGCCCAGGGCCGCTGGTACTTTGACGGCGCGCCTCTGGCCGCCGATGTGGGTGGCGTCGGGCCCGCCGGACCGCCTGGCCCCATCGGGCCCGATGGAGCGGCCGGACCAGCGGGGCCAGGGTGC
>JANMYI010000329.1:0-6939 GCA_031381955.1 Burkholderiales bacterium | reverse complement strand
GGCGGCCCGGCGGGAGCCCGATCTACACATCACGAATTTACGCGCCGGCTACGGCCACCTGGATATCCTGCCCGGCCTGAGCCTGAACGTGCAGCCAGGCGAGTTCGTCGCCCTGCTCGGCCCCAATGGCGCGGGCAAATCGACGCTGCTGAAAACGCTTTACGGCATGACCACGCACAAGGCCGGCCGCATCACCTGGAAGGGCGTTGAGATGGCCGGCGCCAAGCCGCGTGCCTTTCTGGCCGCCGGCTTTGGCTACGTGCCGCAGGGGCGTTGCAACTTCCCCACCATGTCGGTGCACGAGAACCTGGAGATGGCCGCCTACACGCTGCAAGGTGGCGACCTGGAAGGCGAACGCCAGCATGTCTACGAGTTGTTCCCGATTCTGAATACACGGCGCAAGGAATTCGCCGGCAACCTTTCCGGCGGCGAACAGCAGTTGCTTGAGATGGCGATGGCGGTGTTGCGCCGGCCTGAAATCTTGTTGATCGACGAGCCCTCGGCCGGCCTGGCGCCGCAGGCCATCACGCTGGTGTTCAACGAACTCAAGCGCCTGCACGAAGGCGGTCGCACCATCGTGTTGGTGGAGCAGAACACGCGCAAGGCCATGGCGGTGGCGCAGCGCGCCGTAGTGCTGCGGCTGGGCCAGGTGATCTGGGACAGCCCCGCGGCGCAACTCAGCCACGGCCAGCTCGGCCAGTTGTTCATGACCGGCAAGCTGAGCGACGACACGTCTAGCCAACCCACACCCGGCATCCATTGAGGCAACCATGAGACTGGCCTTCGACACCGGTGGCAACTTCACCGACTTCGCGCTCACCGCTGATGACGGCAGCCTGCACCTGCACAAGGTGCTGAGCACGCCCGACGCGCCGGCGCGCGCCGTGCTGCAAGGGGTGGATGAGCTGCTGGCGCGCGTGCGTGAATCGGGTGTTGTGGGCGGCGCGAACAACGCTCAAACCACCTTGCAGATCCTGGGTGCCACCACCGTGGTCACCAACGCCGTGCTCGAACGCAAGGGTGCGGCCACGGCCTTCATCACCACGGCGTGCTTCCAAGGACATGCTGCGCATCCGCACCGAGGGACGCTACGACCTGTACGACCTGGCGATCCAGTACCCTGAACCGTTGGTGCCGCGCGAACTGTGTTTCGGCGCGGTGGAGCGCATCGGCGCGCACGGCGCGGTGGTGACGCCGCTGGACGAAAGCAGTGTGATAGCGATCGCACAGCAACTGCTGGCCCAAGGCGTGCACTCGGTGGCCGTGTGCCTGCTGCACGCCTACAAATACCCGCAGCACGAGCAGCGCAGCGGCGAGCTGCTGGCGCGGCATGCGCCGGGCGCTTCGGTGTCGTTGTCATCCAGCGTGTGCCCCGAGGTGCACGAATACGACCGCGCCTGCACCACCGTGGCCAACGCCTACACGCGCCCGCTGATGGCCCAACACGTTGAACACCTGGAACGCGAATTGGCGCAGCGTGGCGTGCGCAGCCAGTTGTTATGGATGACGTCGAGCGGCGGCGTCGTGCCCAGCAGCGCGGCGGCGCGCACGCCGGTGCGCTTGATTGAATCCGGCCCGGCGGCCGGCGCGGTGGCGGCGGCCGACACGGCGCGCGCCGCGGGCGAGAGCAGCGTGCTGTCGTTCGACCTGGGCGGCACCACGGCCAAGCTTTGCCTCATCCCGAACGGCCAGCCGCAAATCGCCAACGAGCTGGAAGTGGCACGCCACCGGCGCTTTCGCAAGGGCAGCGGCTTCCCGCTGAAGTCCAGTCCATCCACATGATCGAGATCGGCGCCGGCGGCGGCAGCATCGCAGCGCGCACCCGCCTGGGCACGCTGCAAGTGGGCCCGCGCAGCGCGGCGGCGGCACCCGGGCCAGCCTGTTATGGCCGCGGCGGCACCGACCCCACGGTGACCGATGCCGACCTGCTGATGGGCTATCTTGACGAACACTCGTTCCTGGGCGGCAGCTTCGCGCTCGACCGCGCCGCCGCGCAGGCCGCGCTGGCGCGCCTGGCGTCTAAACTGGGCATCAGCCTGAAGCGCTGCGCCTTCGGCATCCACGACGTGGTGAACGAAAGCATGGCCGAGGCCGCCGCCATGCAGGCCAGCGACAGCGGCGTGGACCCGCGCACGCTGCCCATGATCGCCTTCGGCGGCGCCGGCCCGGTTCACGCCTACGGCGTGGCGCGCACACTGGGCGTGCGCAAGGTGATCTGCCCGCTGGGTGCGGGCGTCACCTCGGCCATCGGCCTGCTCGGTGCACCAGTGGCGGCCGATTTGTCGGCCAGCGCGCCGATGGCGCTGTCGCAATGGAGCGCCGCGGCCGCGCGCAGCACGCTCGATGCCTTGGCCGCGCAAGGCCGCGAAGTGGTGCTGGCCAGCGGCGTGCGCGCGCAGGCCACGGTCGCAGCCGGCCGCTTGCGCGGCGCGGGAAAAGGTCAACGCAGCGCGCGCAAGGGCAGCCGGCCGGTGTACTTTGCTGAAAGCGGCGGCGTGGTGGACACGCCGGTTTACGAGCACGCCGCACTGGTCGTGGGCGAGGTGTTGCCAGGCCCGGCCATCATCGAGCAACGCGAATCCACCGTGGTGGTGGGGCCGTGGGCCAGTGCGTCGGTGGATGCCGAGTTCAACCTGATCATGCTGCTGGAGAGCCGTTGATGAATGCTGTGGACTTCAACGACCCGATCACGCTGCAAGTGCTGTGGGATCGCCTCGTTTTCATCGCCGACCAGGCCGATTCCGCCTTGGGCCGCACGGCGTTTTCACCCATCGTGCGCGAGAACCACGACTACGTGACCGTGGTGCTCGATGCCCAGGGCCAGGCGCTGTCGCAATGCACCTGGTCGATCCCCGTGTTCATCACGTCGCTGCCGATGGCCGCGCAGAACCACTTCCTGCCAGCGTTCCCGCCGCACACGCTGCAAGACGGCGATGTGCTGGCCACGAATGACCCTGTCATAGGCACCGGCCACCTGCCCGACATGGTGATGCTCACGCCCATCTTCCTGGCCGGCGCCATCATCGGTTATGCCGGCAGCATCGCCCACTTGCCCGACATCGGCGGGCGGCCGCAATCGCCCGATTCGACCGGCATGTTCGAAGAAGGCATCCGCATCCCGATGCTCAAGCTCTACAAGGCGGGCCAGCCGAACACCGATGTCCTGGCCGTCATCGAAGCCAGCGTGCGCCTGCCCCGCGAAGTGCGCGGCGACATTGAAAGCATGGTCGCGGCCAATGAGGTGATGCGCCGCGAACTGCTGCGCTTCATGAGCGAATACGGCCTGGCTGATCTGGAAGCGTTAGGCGCGGCCATCCACGGCCGCTCTGAAGCGCAGATGCGCCAGGCCATCGCCGCCTGGCCGCCGGGCGACTACCCGGCCGAAGTGACAATCGACGGTTTCGAGGCTGACGTGAAGCTGTGCGTGAACGTGCAGGTGCGGGCGGATTCCATTCACGTTGACTACACCGGCACCTCGCCCGAGGTGGCGCGCGGCATCAACGTGGTGCCGCATTACCGCGTGGCGCACACGGTGTATGCGCTGAAGTGCCTGCTCGACCCCGACACGCCCAACAACGAGGGCTGCATGCTGCCAATCACCGACTCGGCGCCGCTGGGCTGCATCCTCAACCCGCGCCCGCATGCGGCGGGCGCGGCGCGCAACCTGGTGGGGCATGTGATCCCCAGCCTGATCTTTCGCGCCCTGCAAGGCGTGGTGCCGCAGCGCGTGTTGGGCGACAGCGGCGGCGCGCCCATCTGGGGCATCAACTGCCAGGGCAGCACAGCCGATGGCCGGGCCTACGGCAGCGCGCAGAACTTCCACGGCGGCCTGGGCGGGCGCGCCACCATGGACGGGCTCGACTGCCTGAGCTTCCCTTCCAACTGCAAGGTCACGCCGATCGAGATGTATGAACTGGCCGTGCCGGTGCTCACCGAATGCAAGGAGTTGATTGCCGACTCCAGCGGCGCCGGCCAATACCGCGGCGGCCTGGGCCAGCGCGGCGTGCTGCGCAACGTTTCAGATCAGCCGATGCAGGTTTACCTCTCCACTGAACGTGTGAAGCACCCCTGCTTCGGCGTGGTGGGCGGCAGCGCCGGCACGCCGGGCGCGGTGCGGCGCAATGGCGAAGCCGTGTTCCCCAAGGGCAAACTCACCCTGCAACCCGGTGACCGGCTTGAGCTGGAACTGCCGGGTGGCGGCGGCTGGGGCAACCCGCTGGCGCGGCCGCGCGAGCTCGTGGAAAGCGATTTGCGCCAGGGCCTGGTGACGCCGGCCCACGCGCGCGCGATGTACGGCTGGAAGGAAGGGTGACGATGGCTGCGTTGACGGGACAGGTGGCCTTGGTGACCGGCGCGGGCAGCGGCATCGGCCGCGCCACCGCACTGCACCTGGCGCGCGAAGGTGCGCAGGTGGTGGTCACCGGGCGGCGTGTGGTGCCGCTGGAAGCAGTGGTCAATGAGATCGTGGCAGCCGGCGGCCGGGCTGTGGCCAGGCCGGCTGATTTGCTGGAACGTGACGCGCTGCGCGCGCTGGTGCAGAGCATTGAAGCCGAGCTGGGCCGCATCGACATCCTGGTGAACAACGCCGGTGCGGCCAGCCGCGTGCGCAACATCTTGTTTGTGCAGCCCGACGATTGGCAGGAGACGATCAGCGTCAACCTGAACGTGGTGTACACGCTGATTCAGGCCGTGCTGCCGGGCATGATCGAACGCTGCGGCGGCACGGTGGTCACGGTGTCGTCGCTCGCCGCCGTGCGGCCCGGGCTGCTGGGCGGCGCGCCCTACGGCGCGGCCAAGGCGGCAGTGGCCAACCTGATGAGCTTTGTGCACGCCAGCTTTCGCAACCAGAGCATCCGCGCCACCACCATCCTGCCCGGCGAGGTGAACACACCCATCATGGACACGCGCGTGCGCCCACCCACGGCGCAGGAACGCGCGCGCATGGTCGACCCTGATGACGTGGCACGTGCCATCGTCTTGTGCTGCACCTTGCCGCCACGCACGACCATCGAGCAACTCGTCATCAGCCCGATCTTCGCGCGCGACCAGGGGCCGGACATGGAGATCAGCCGCTGGATGGGGGCGCCACCGGGTTGGCCGGGGCGACCCGAGTCTTGAGTTGGGTGGCCCGGTAAGCCCACTGCCTGAATCCGCTGGCCGGCAAACATTGAATAACGAACGAGATCACTCATGAGCAAGACATTGAGAGAGCGCCTGGCCAGCGGCACACCCGTGCTGATGGTCAACCCCAACCACATCTCGCCCACGCTGTGCGAAAAGCTCGTGCGCAGCGGCGCCGATTCGGTGTTCATTGATTGCGAGCACGGCCTGGCCAGTTGGGAAGACATCCACCACATGGCCAAGTCCGCGCGCTATGCCGGCGGCTTTGGCATCGTGCGGCCGCAGAACCAGGAGCGTTCCACCCTCACCCGCTGCCTGAACGCCGGAGCCGATGGCCTGATGGTGCCGCTGATCCACACCGCCGAAATTGCGCGCGAGGTCGTGCGCGTCTTTCGTTATGCCGTGCCGGATGACCACGCCAACCGGGTGCTGATCGGCATGGTGGAGTCGGTGGAAGCGGTGAAGAACCTCGACGAGATCTTGGCCGTTGAAGGCATCGACGTCTTCTTCGTCGGCCCGGGTGATCTGAGTCAGTCGATGGGCTATTCGCCCAACGTGCCGCCGGGTGCGCGGCGCGCGCAGCCTGCGTTGGACCTGGTCGATGACACCTTGCGCCGCATTCGCGCCGCCGGCAAATGCGCGGGCACCTTGGTGGTGAAACAAGATACCGCGCACCTGGTGGCGCAGGGTGCGCAACTGCTGTACTACCACGCCGACCCGTTTGTGGCGGATGGGGTGCAGGTGATGCGGGCGTTGGCGGGGTGAGGTGAGGGGTTGCTGTGTCGGCGATGCCAAGGCCCACGAATTGCTAAGCCATGCCAACATGGCGACGACAGTGTCTACGACCACCGCAGGGCGAAGCCGGAGAACAGCCCGACCGTTGAGGTCGCGTACTCAGGGCTACTTGAAGGCTGGAATCTGCGAAGGCAGGCCAACGCGCATGAAGTACCGCGCAAAGGCCTGTGAGAAGTGTTCGAGGAATGGCGAGTCAAGGCGTAGCCGTTCGCCGACCGCTTCGGCCTTCTTTTCGAGGTAACCGGGAGGCAGGCTGAAGATTTGCCCAAAGTCAACAACCAAAGTACTGCGGTTGTCATCGGGATCACTTGGGCTGCCTAGCAGGTGCAGGCCTGGCTCTCGACCCTTGCGTACGGACTCCCATCGCTCTTTGTTCTTAAACTTCGGATTGGTGATTTCGAATTCTTCGAGCGTGTACGCTGGGCACATGGCTACCAACTCGACTTTGCTGTTCTCAAGGTCGCAGCTTTGCGTCACGATGATGAGCGTCTGCTCGCCGAGGGCCAGCGTCTCCGTTGCGCCGTCGCCCGCTGCACCGAAGTCAGCTTCGAACTGCGGCACAAGGCAACCTATCAGAAGGTCGCCCTGCGCCAACCTCTTGCCGGTGACCTTAATCCAAAAGGGTTTGGCCATCGGCCTTACTCGTCAAGCGGAAACTGACGCGGCTTGAGCTTGCCAATGCGCTTGTACGTTGCCTGAACTGTGAAGGCTGGTTTGAGCGGGACGTGCTTGTAGGAGCCGTCATCTCTGTTCTGCATCACCGCTTGCAAGGCTTCGATGCTCTCGGCGAGGTCACGGACGGCAGCGCTCAGCTTCGTTGATTCGGTGCTGTGGCCGCGAGCCAATGTCCCCAAGCTGATCGCTCGCACGTTCTCGCGCATCTTGCGGGCTTCTTGCCCTTGCGCCGGTGCGGACGACACAAGGTGCAGGTGGGATCCTGGCACGAACTGGCGTGATTCTTGGTCTGGGCGTTGTGCATATGCAGTAGTCATAGAAAGAGCCTCCTTGCTTCATCGGTTATGC
>JANMYI010000264.1:0-4138 GCA_031381955.1 Burkholderiales bacterium | reverse complement strand
GACGATTTTGAAGTTGGAGAATCACTTGGCGGATAGCCAATGCGGTGTCGATCAGTTCTGCCGCATGAAGGGTGGGTTCACGCGCGGCACGGTGCCCAATGAGGTGGTCAACCTGTCGTTCGAGCGTGGTGTCACGCCGATGGCCGCGTGGCGAGAGCACTTCGGCCTGACCCAGGCCGAGGTTGCGGCGCGCATGGGCATCACGCAGGCTGCGTATGCGCAGATGGAGCGCGTGAAGCAGCCACGCAAGGCGAAGCTCGAGAAGGTGTCCGCTGCGATGGGGCTGGAGCTTGAGCAATTGCGCTGGTAGGCGCGCCGCGAACGATGATCACCAGCGAATCGCAGTACCTGATCACGCAGGCGCAGGCGGCGAAGTTCCGCGACGCGCTGGCCGCCGCGCGCAAACTCACGCACAAGGCCGTGGCCGACGCGCTGAACCTGCGCGTGGACATTGCGCCTTGACGCAACCCGCAGAAAGGCGTTAACTAGCAGCGCAGAGTGATCGAACCGGGGCTTGCTTGCCGCGCGGATGATTCACTCTCCCCGTGACGAAAGGAGGGCAACTCTATCGAGAAGTCTCACCCAAGCACTCACCCCAGAACCGGCATTTGCATGCCGGCAGACATCACCCCCATGTGATGTGACGATGCCACCCAGCGTGGCATTGCGGAATGCCCTGCAACGCAGGGCATTGCTGCTTCTGGGAAGGCGCAGTGCAGGGGTCACTTCACCGGAACTTCAGCTTCAGGCCAGGAACGCGCCCTCCAACTCATCGACCAGCGAGCCCACATACGCCACGGCGGCGCGAATCGGCTCGGGCGAGCTGAGGTCGATGCCCGCTAGCTGCAGCAACTCCATCGGCTTCATCGTCCCCCCCGCCTTCAGCACCTGCAGCCAGCGCTGCACGGCGGGCTCGCCCTCCTCGGCCACCAGGCCGGCCATCGCGGTGGCGGCCACCAGGCCGACCGAATAGGTGTACGGGTACAGCCCCAGGTAGTAATGCGGCTGGCGCATCCAGGTCATGCGCGCGCCGTCGTCGATCTCGACCGCGTCGCCCCAGAAGCCGGCCAGGATGTCGCCCTTGCATTGGTTCAACAGTTGCGCCGTCACGGCCTGCCCGGCCTCGGCCAGGGCGTACACCCGGTGCTGCAGCTCGGCCTCCAGCAGGTGGGTGACGAAGTTGTGGTGGTAGGTGCCCAGCACCTGCATGATCACCGAGCGGCGCATGCGCGCATCGCTGCTCTGGGCCAGGATGTGCCGCGCCAGCAGCATCTCGTGCATGATCGACGGCGATTCGACGAAGGGCATCCCCGGGCGCGTGTTGACGAAGCGCTGGTGCTTCATCGCCAGGCCGAAGTGGGCGCCGTGCCCGAGTTCGTGCGTGAGCACGAACACGTTGCGCATGGTGTCGGCCCAGGTCATCAGGATGTAGGGGTGCACGCCGTAGGGCGTGGCGCAGAACGCGCCGGATGATTTGCCAATGTTGTCGGCCCGGTCCACCCAGCGCTGCTCCAGCACCGTGCGCACGAATTGCACGTACGCGGGCCCCATGCAGGCCAGTGAATCGAGGATCAGCGTGCACGCGGCATCGAAGCCAATCTTCGGCTCGTAGTCGGCATCCAGCGGCGCCTTGATGTCGCAGTACAGCAGTTTGTCCAGGCCCAGCACGCGCTGGCGCAGCTTGGCGTAGCGCCGCATGTGCGGCGCCACTTCGGCCTGGATGGTCTGCAGGATGTTGTTGTAGAACGCCAGCGGCACCTTGTGCGCCTGCAGCAGGTAGGCCTCGGTGCTGGGGTAGTTGCGCAGACGCGCCAGCACCACGTTCTTGCTGACCTCGGTGGCAAAGGTGGCCGACCAGGTGTGGTTGTAGGCCTTGAGCCCGGCGCTGAACGATTGCCAGGCGCCGCGGCGAACGCTTGGGTCGCGGTGCGCGTCGTAGGTCCATTCGAACAGGTTGACGGAGTTGTCTCGGGTGGCGCCTTGCGCGTCGGTGAACGGCGCGAACTGCAGGTCGCCGGCCTTGGAGCGGTGGTAGATCATCCACGGCGCATCGAGCACTTCGCCCAGCGAGGCCAGCACTTTCTCGGTGTCGGCGCTCAGCCGGTGCGGTTTGGTGTCCAGCAGATCCTGCAAATACACGCTGTGCACCGCCAGGGCGCTGTCTTGCGCCATGAACTTCTCCACCGTGCCGTCGGCGAGTTGCACGATCTCGGCGTCGACGAAGGAGGTGCTCGCCTCCAGCCGGGCCTCCAGCGCGTCGACGCGCGCCAGCGCGGCCTGGTATTGCGGGTCGGTGCCGTCCTGTGCGTTGCGCAGATGGGCAAATACGCCCACGCGCATCAGGCGCTGTTGCAGCATCTCCACCGTGTTCAGGCAGGCCAGCAGGGTGGCGGCACTCTCAATCAGCCGCCCCTGGTACGGCTGAACCTCGGCGCGCGCGGCGTCCAGCGCTTCGAGCTCGGCCTCCCACTGCGCGGTGGAGGCAAACAGGTCATCCAGGTTCCAGGTCAGTTCGACCGGAACATCGGCACGCGCAAGACGGTTCTGCATGTCACTCCTCCCTGTCGGCTTTGCGGATTGTGGGGCGATTGGCCAACGGCTCGATTTCATGGTCACCCCGGATGTCCAGTTCAGAATTTGGTGCTATCAATGCATTCCTTACCGAGGAGACACGCATCATGAAATTCAGAATGCTGGCTGCTTTGACCACTGTGGCCGTGTCGGCCCTCTCGATGCCGGCCCTTGCAGACGATGACCGGGGCGAGCACCGGGGCAACCACCGCGGCTTCAGCCTGTTCAGCCCCGACCTGTCCAGCGGCCGCTTCACCGACAAGTTCGTGCTCAACGGGTTCGGCTGCAGCGGCAGCAACATCTCGCCGGAACTGCGCTGGGTGAACGTGCCGCCCGGCACCAAATCGCTCGCGCTGCAGGTGTACGACCCCGACGCCCCCACCGGCAGCGGCTTCTGGCACTGGGCGGTGTACGACATCCCGCCCAACGTGACGCGCCTGGCGCAGGGCGCGGGCAACAACGCCGCCACGCTGCCGGCGGGTGCCTACGGTGGCAATACCGATTTCATGGACACGGGTGCGACCGGCGTGAACGGCAATTACGGCGGCCCCTGCCCGCCCGCGGGGGACAAGCCGCACCACTACACCTTCACGCTGTTTGCCCTTGCCGTGCCCAGTGTCCAGGCGGCCGGCGGCATTCCGCGCACAGGCACCGCGGCGCTGTACGGCTTCGTGATCAACAAGGGCTTGGGCGACGCCTTGCTGGGCAAGGCGTCGTTCACGGCTACCTTCGGTCGTTGATGGGCCGGCAGGGCGCTATTCGAGCCTGACTTCACCGTCGAAAGTCACGTCGAGCATCAGCGCCGGAATCTGCAAGCGCATCGTCGCTGCGAACGTCTCGCCGCCGCTGATCGTCCCCGCCGCGATGGCCTTCGCCACCGCCTGCTCGATCTCGCGCTGCGAGCTCACGCCCACCGTCTTCAGGAATTTGCGGATGCTGAGGTTGAAGGTTTCGTCGTTCATGTTCATCTCCGTCATGGTGCGGGCGCGGGGCTCGCGCCGCGTTTCACCGCTTCGAGCAGCGGCGCGACGATATCCATCGGCAGCGGAAAGACGATGGTCGAGTTCTTGTCGGCGGCGATCACGGTCAGCGTTTCTAGATAGCGCAACTGGATCGCCAGCGGCTGGCGCGACAGCACCTCGGCGGCCTGCGCCAGCTTTTCCGAAGCCTGCAGTTCGCCCTCGGCGTGGATCACCTTGGCGCGCCGTTCGCGCTCGGCTTCGGCCTGGCGCGCGATGGCGCGGATCATGGTGTCGTTGAGGTCCACATGCTTGATCTCGACATTGCTGACCTTGATGCCCCAGGCGTCGGTCTGGCTGTCGAGGATCTTCTGCAAATCGAGGTTCAGGCGCTCGCGCTCCGACAGCATCTCGTCGAGCGTGTGCTTGCCCAGCACCGCACGCAGCGTGGTCTGCGCGAGCTGGCTGGTGGCGTCGAGAAAACGCTCGACCTGGATCACCGCGCGCTCGGGATCCACGACGCGGAAA
The DNA here is from genome assembly GCA_031381955.1 of Burkholderiales bacterium. Classification (GTDB taxonomy): domain Bacteria; phylum Pseudomonadota; class Gammaproteobacteria; order Burkholderiales; family Burkholderiaceae_C; genus Rubrivivax. The sequence goes on along the minus strand of JANMYI010000264.1, from coordinate 80 downwards.
TACAGCACCGCATTGACCTTCAGCGTGACGTTGTCGCGCGAGATCACGTCCTGGCTCGGCACGTCCATCACCACGGTGCG
>JANMYI010000259.1:0-3502 GCA_031381955.1 Burkholderiales bacterium | reverse complement strand
CGGGGTGGCTGGCCAGCACGACCATGGCGCGCCATTCGTTCAATGAAATGTCGTGCGTTCGTGCCAAGGTCTCGACGAACGGCCGTGCGGTGAGGTTGACCACCCGTATTAGCTTGAAAAAGAGCGAGCTGTCCAGGGGCAAGGCGGGGGCGGTTTTCAGGTGTTTCATGCTTTGGGTTTGGGCACCTTTGCTGCCCGCCGCCTCGACACAGCTTCCTGGTCAGCCTCTCATCGTCTTTTCGACGATCTGCTCGATGCGGGTCACGAGGGCGGGTTGCGTTTGCGCCTTCCAGCGTGCATACGTGCGGCGCGTGGCGATCTGCCACCCGCGCTGCTCAGCGGCGCTGGGAACATGCACTTCCACACCCAGTGCGCGCACACGTTCCACGTCTTCGGCAAACAGCTTGCGCACGAGTGCAATTTGCTGACGCGCTGCTTCTTGCGCTGCTTCACGCACGATGACCTGGTCGGCCGCGGTCCAGCTGGCCCACACCGGCGCTGCAATGGCGAACAGCAGCACGTCGTTGGAGTAGTTCCACTTGGTGACGAACTTCTGACCCAGCGTGTGCACCTTGGCCGCCAAGAAAACCTCGAGCGGATTCTCTTGCCCATCCACTGCACCCGAGGCCAATGCGGGCTGCGCGTCGGCCCAGCTCATGAAGGTGGGGTTGGCTCCCATGTCGGACATGATTTCGCCGTACATCGGGCTGCCCACCACGCGCAGCTTGATGCCCTTCAGGTCGTCAGGCTGCTTGATGCTGCGCTTGGAATTGCTGATCTGCCGGTAGCCGGTCTCGCCCAGGGCCAGGGGTTCAGCGCCGGCCTTGCGCACCATGTCGAAGTAGGTCGACACAATGCCCTGGTTGGTCGTCACCGCGTCCCAGGCCTTGTGGTCGGGCATGATGAAAGGCAGCGTGAACACTCCCAGCTCGCGCACCGTGCCGGCCCAATTGATGGGCGCCCCGCACAGCACGTCGATCACGCCTTGGCGCATGGCGGTGAACTCGCGGTCCTGCTGGCCTTGCACCAGGCTGGCACCGGGGTACTGTTTGATGTTGATGCGGCCTGCGGTGCGCTCGCGAACCAGCTCGCCGAAGATCTGGCCGCCGCGTCCCCACGCAAAGGCGGGTGGCACCACGGTGCTCATGCGGTACTCGGCCTTGTAGGGCGCCTGCGCAAACACTTGGCTTGGCACGGCCAGGCAAGCGGCGGCACCAGCGGCGGTTTGAATCAGTTGACGACGTTGCATGTGGTCTCTCCGAAGAAGTTGTGATTGCCCAGTCAATACCCCAGCGTCCGCGGCAGCCACAGGGCCAGCTGCGGGAACACCGCCACCGTCATGGTGGCTACCAAAAAACTCAGCACCAACCAGCCGATGTGCGGCAGCGTTTGTTCGATGCGCACTTTGGCCAGCCGGCAGGCCACGAGCAGGTTGACAGCCATCGGCGGCGTGAACTGCCCGACGGCCACCACCATGGTCAGCAGCACACCAAACCAGACCACGTCCCATTTGAAGTACAGCATCAACGGTGTCAGCAGCGGCAGGAAGATCAGGAAGATCGACACGCCGTCGAGGAACATGCCGACCACCAGCAGCAGCGCCAGCAGGCAAGTCAGCGCGCCGGCGCTGCCCACACCCGAATCCCTGACCAAGCCCACCAGCGGATCGGCCAGGCCCAGCGTGCTGACGGAATAGGCAAAGATGCCGGCCAGCGCCATCACAACCATGATGACCGCCGAGGTCTCGGTGGCGTCGCGAAAAATGCTGTACAGATCTTTCAACCCGATCGTGCGGTGCACCAGCAAGCCCACCGCCAAACCATACACGGCGGCCACCACCGCAGCTTCGGTGGGCGTGAACCAGCCCAGCCGCATGCCGCCCAGAATCAGCACCGGCGCTGCCAGGCCCCAAGAAGCTTCACGCAACGAGCGCCAAAACGGGGGGCGAGGCAACTCACGCTCAAGCGCGCCATAGCCGCGTGCGCGCGACATCCACACCGCAGGCACGATCAACGCCAGGCCCGCCAGCACACCCGGCAACATGCCGGCTGCAAACAGCGCGGGCACCGAGGCCCCGGGCATGTTGACGCTGTACACAATGAATGCGATGGATGGTGGAATCAGAATGTCGGTAGCGGCTGCTGAGCCCACCACACTGGCCGAAAACGGCGGCGGGTAGCCGGCGCGTGACATGGCCGCGATCATGACGCCGCCCACCGCCGCCGCATTGGCCGGCCCCGAGCCCGAAATGCCGCCCAGCACCATGGCCACAAGAATGGCCACCAGCGGCAGCATGCCGGCACTGCGCCCTACACACGCCACTGCAAAGTCCACCATGCGTTGGGCCACACCCGAGCGGTCGAAGATGCTGCCCACAAGCACGAACATCGGCAGCGCCAGCAGGGGGTACTTGGAGATGCCGGCCTGCATGTTTTGCGGCGCCGCCAGCAGCCCCATCCACTGGGCATCGAAGTTGGCCCAGGCGATGGCCACGACACCGCCCAAGCCCAGCGCTGCACCGATGGGCACACCGGCCAGCATCAGCAGGATGAACAGGCCAAACAGCGTCAGGCCGATCATGGCGCCGTGGGCGTTTCAGTGGGTCGCTCGGCTTGTGCCGTACGCCAGGCCAAGCTGCCTGCACGCAAGGCGATCGCAGCACACAACAGGGGCGAAAACACGGTAAACCACCAGCGCGGCCAGCCCAGGCCCATCGACGTTTCGCCAAAGCTTATCTCGTCGGCAACGATGCGGCCGAACAGCAGCGCCAGGCCGGCGAACAACAGCGCCGTGACGCAGGCGGCCACGATCTTCAGCTGCCGCTGGCGCGCCGCGCTGCCGCTGTCGTAGAAGAATTCGATGCGGATGTGACGGTCACGCGCCGCAGCGGCGCTGGCGCCGGCCAAGGTCATCACCACCAGCAGGAAAACCGAGATTTCCTCGGTCCAGGCGAAAGACTGGTCGGTGACGTAGCGGGTCACCACATTGAGCAGGGTGATCAACACCAGCAGCGCCATGCAGGCCACGGCCAGGCCTTCTTCCAGCGCCACCGGAATCTGCTTTCTTGGCCGTGTCATCGCAGCAAATCCAGCGCGGCCTGCACGATGGCGGTTGGTCGCACGCGCGCCATTTCTTCCAGCGTGTGGGCGTAGCCCACCGGGATGCGCGGCGCGCCGGCGCGCCGCACCTTGCAACCCGTCTGCTCTGCGGCCGTGGCCACGATCTCGGCCCCCAGGCCGGCTACCTGTACCGCTTCGTGGGTGACCAGCAAGTGACCGGTGCGTGCGCAAGACGCCAGCACCGCCTCGCGGTCCCAGGGCCACAGGGTAGCCAGGTCGATCAGATCGGTCTGGATGCCTTGTTCAGCCAAGGTGTCGGCCGCTGCCGCTGCCCAGTGCATCTGGCGCGACCAGCTCACCAGCGTCAAGTCACGGCCTCGGCGCCAGGTGCGCGACTGGCCCAGTTTCAGGGCTTGGCCAGCGCCCGGTGGCTGCCGGCTGTC
>JANMYI010000178.1:0-6523 GCA_031381955.1 Burkholderiales bacterium | reverse complement strand
TAGACGCGGTGGTCCAGGCCGGTTTGCGTCACCGCGGTGGGCCCGCCGGCGCCACCGGCGTAGTAGGTGTACCAGTTCACCTGCAAGCCGGCGTCGGCCGCGGCCTTGAGCAGCAGCGACATGTCGTTGCCCCAGTTGCCGGTGATCACCGAGTCAGCGCCCGAAGCCTTGATCTTGGCGATGTAGGGCGCGAAGTCGGTGATCTTCAACAGCGGGTGCAGCTCATCGCCCACCACTTGCACATCGGGCCGCTTTTCTTTCAGCATCAGGTTGGCGGCGTTTCGCACGGCGTGGCCAAAGGACTAGTCCTGGCCGATGATGTAGACCTTTTTGATGTCGCGCTTGTCCTTCATGAAGTTGGTCAGCGCGGCCATCTTGATGTCGGCATTGGCGTCCCAGCGGAAGTGCCAATAGCTGCACTTTTCGTTGGTCAGCGCCGGGTCTACCGCAGCGTAGTTGAAGTACAGCACCTCCTTGCCGGGGTTGCGCTCGTTGTACTTGCTGACGAATTCAGAAATGGCGATGGCCGCGCCCGAACCGTTGCCCTGGGTGATGAAGCGCACGCCGGCGTCGATGGCTTTTTGCACCTGCACCAGGCTTTCATGCGGGCTGCCTTTGTTGTCGTAGGCCACGGCTTCGAGCTTCTGGCCGTTGATCACGCCGCCCTTGGCGTTGATCACCTCCACCAGGTATTGCAAGTGCTTCAGCCCATGTTCGCCAATGGTGGCAGCGCCACCCGACAGCGGATCGACATAAGCGATCTTGACCTGCGCCTGCGCGGCAAAAGCCGCCAGCGCGATTGCAGCGGCCAGGGGCAGGCGGCGAAGCATGTGAAGACGGGGCATGTGGGCACTCCCAATTTGGCTGAAGAAGGGCTGAAGTCGGCCGGGGAAGATAGTCGATCCCATGCCCAGGCGCTTAGGGGACTTCCCGATCCGCCGGGTCACGAGCGGGACGCGCCAGACCGGGTCAAGTCACGCCGGCCCGAGCCGGCCAGGCCAGAAAAGACTGCCGCCACGAGCCAGCAAAGTGTAGGAATTCATAACTCATTGTTGTGGGAAGGCTGCGCGATCCGCATGGCTTTGGCCCGCGACCCCGGGAACATGGGGGACACCGCGCAAAGCCGCGCCCTTACAAGGAATTCCGCACTCCCGCGGCCAACGACACCACCCCGAAAAGGAACCTCCGTGATGGAACATCTTTCACCCCTCAGCCCTTGCAAGACGACCTTGCGTCGCCTGGGCAGTGCGTGCGCCGCCTTGGCGATGTTCAGTGCCCCCGCCTTCGCCGCGCACGACCTGACCGCCGGCGACACCGCCTCCCCGGTGCCGACAGCGTTTCCGGCCAACTTCAGCGCGGCCGCGCCGCTCGCCACGAACGTGGTCACGGCGTCTGGCGCTGCCTTCACCGGCACGTTCCGCTCCGCCGTGTATGCCAACACCGCCAGTGCGGCCGACGCGGCCAACCCCGGCTTCACGCTGGGCATGCCGGTGCTCGACTTCGTCTACCAGTTCAGCAGCTCGACGGTGTCGCTCACCTCGGTGGGCCGCCTGTCGGTGTTCGACTTCGCTCCCGGCATCAACCCGAACCAGTTCAGCGTGCTGGCCTGGGACCAGGCGGGTGACCCCGACGGCGCCGGCACCACGTTCGTGGCGGGCACGCAGGAATCTGACAACGCCCAGCGTGGCTTGCCTGGCAAGACGATTTCCTTGAACTATGGCGATGCCTTGGTGGCCAACAAGATCGACCCCGGCGAGAGCAGCTTTTCGATCCTGCTGCGCGTGAATGCGACGAGCTTTGGCGCGGGCCTGTTCAGCGCCATCAACGGCTCGACCGCCACCGCGGCGTCGTTCGCACCCACGGCGCCCATCCCCGAGCCCGAGACGTATGCCTTGATGCTGGCCGGGCTGGGCGCCGTGGCTTTCATGGCGCGCCGCCGCAAGTTGGATTGAAGCGCATCACCCCTTGCTGACCGCCGCCGGGTGGCCGGCATCACAGCGCACTTCGGTGCGCTTTTTTAATCATGCAGCACGAAAAAAGCCCGCTGTCGGGCGGGCTGTGTTGGAGCGGGTTGGTGCCGGCGAGAAGAGTCGAACTCCCGACCTTCGCATTACGAATGCGCTGCTCTACCAACTGAGCTACGCCGGCACGGCGCGAAGCGGCGGAGTATAGCGGTGGCGCCGCGTTCGACGAGGCGACTGGTTGGCGCAGTTTGCAGCATGAATCGGCAGCAACAGCTGGCGGGATCAAGGGACCAGCAATACGCAAGATTCAATAGGCAGCATTACCCTTGCCGGGTACCCGGCACGCTTGCAGACTTGGGGTGACACCCCTCACGCCGTTCCCGGAGACACCCATGCCCACGCTCACCATCAACGGCCAGCCGCGCGAGCACGACGCTGAACCCGACACGCCCCTGCTGTGGGTGCTGCGCGAGCAGCTCGGCATGACCGGCACCAAATACGGCTGCGGTGTGGCGCAGTGCGGCGCCTGCTCGGTGCACATCAACGGCGAAGTGCGGCGCTCGTGCACGGTGCCGGTGGGCAGCGTGGCGGCGGCTGACCGCATCATCACCATCGAAGGCCTGTCGGCCAACCGCTCGCACCCGGTGCAACGCGCCTGGGCCGAGGTGGACGTGCCGCAGTGCGGCTATTGCCAGTCGGGCCAGATCATGGCCGCAGCGGCCCTGCTGGCGGCCAGGCCAACACCCACCGACGCCCAGATCGACGAAGCCATGACCAACATCTGCCGCTGCGGCACCTACCAGCGCATTCGCAGCGCGGTGCATGTTGCCGCTCGCCTGGCCGCCAGCAAAACCTGAGGAGCCGACGTGCACAAAAACATTTCGCTTGAGCCGGCAACTGAATCGGCACCCGCTGGCACCACGCGGCGCGAATTCTTGGTGCACAGCAGCGCGGCCGGTGCGCTGGTGCTGTCGGGCCAGTTGCCGTTCGATGCCCAGGCGCAGGCCGGGGCGGCGGGCACCGAGGTCAACTTGTGGGTGGTGGTGCAACCCGATGACACCTGCGTGATCCGCATTGCGCGTTCCGAAATGGGCCAGGGCACGCTCACCGGCCTGGCGCAATTGGTGGCCGAGGAGCTGGAATGCGACTGGGCCAAGGTCAGCACCGAGGCCGTCACCGCGCACCGCAACTTCGCGGCCAAGCGCGCCTGGGGCGACATGAGCACCGGCGGCAGCCGCGGCATCCGCGGCTCGCAAGACTATGTGCGCCGTGGCGGCGCGGCCGCGCGCATGATGCTTCTGCAAGCCGCGGCTAACGAATGGCATGTGCCGGTGGCCGAGCTGAAGGTGAGCAACGGCGTCATCGCGCACGGCGCTTCCGGCCGCAGCACAAGCTACGGCAAGGTGGCCGCTGCGGCGGCCAGGCTGCCGGCGCCGGATGCCAAGGCCATCGTGCTGAAAGACCCGAAGGCCTGGCGCGTGGCGGGCCAGCCGAAGAAGCGTCTCGATACCGCTGACAAGCTCGACGGCAGCAAACAGTACGCGATCGACGTGCGCTTGCCCGGCTTGCTCAACGCCGCCATCAAGGCCTGCCCGGTGTGGGGCGGCAAGCTGGTGAGCTTTGATGCCGCCGCGGTGAGCGCCCGGCGCGGCGTGCGCGGTGTGGTGCGCGTGAACGACCACGCCGTGGCCGTGGTGGCCGACACCTGGTGGCGCGCCAAGAGCGCGCTCGAAGCGCTGCCCATCACCTGGGACGAAGGTGCCGGCGCCAGCCAGAACAGCGCCAGCATTGCGGCGCACCTGCGCAGCGGCCTGGAGGCGGCGAACGTGTTCGCCATGCGCGATGAAGGCGACGCCGTGAAAGCCATTGCCGGCGCCGCGAAAAAAGTCGAAGCCACCTACAGCTCGCCGTTCCTGGCCCACGCCACCATGGAGCCCATGAACTGCACCGCGCGCTTCACCGCCACGCGCGCCGAGGTCTGGGTGCCGACGCAGAACAACGAGGCCTCGCACGCTGCGCTGTCTGAAGAAGCCGGCTTGCCGCTGGCGCAGTGCGACGTGCACCGGCTTGATTTGGGCGGTGGCTTCGGCCGGCGTGGTGGCGCGCAAGACTATGTGCGCCAGGCGGTGGCCATTGCCAAGCAGTTCCCGGGCGTGCCGGTGAAGCTGATCTGGAGCCGCGAGGAAGACCAGGCGCAAGACTTCTACCGCCCCATTTCAATGTGTCAGGGCAGCGCTGGCCTGGATGCGCAGGGCAACCTGGTGGGCCTGCGCCTGCGCGTTTCCGGCCAGTCGATCAATGCCTACATCTCCCCGCAAACGGTGACCGATGGCAAGGACCGGCGCCAACTTCAAGGCTTTTGGGAAGAGGCGGGTGATGCGCAACTGGGCTACAGCGTGCCCAATTTGCGCATCGAATACGCCATGCGCAACACGCATGTGCCGGTGGGCCCCTGGCGCGGTGTGAACACCAACCAGAACGGCGTGTACATGGAATGCTTTATTGACGAAGTGGCACTCGCCGCGGGGGCTGATGCGCTTGCCTTTCGTCAACGGTTAATGAGCAAGCACCCCAAGCACCTGGCTGTGCTGAACGCCGCGGCTGAACACGCCGGCTGGGGCAAGCCCTTGCCGGCTGGCGTGCACCGCGGCATTGCGCAGTTCATGGGCTATGGCAGCTATTCGGCCGCGGTGGCCGAGGTGTCGGTGAATGCGCGTGGTGAGGTGAAGGTGCACCGCATGGTGCTGGCGCTGGATTGCGGCCACGCCGTGAACCCGAGCCAGATTGCGGCGCAGGTTGAAGGCTCGGTGGCCTATGGGCTTTCAGCCGTGTTCCACGGCGAAATCACCATCGACAAGGGCCGGGCGCAGGAATTGAACTTTCACAACTACCCGATCCTCAAGCTGGCTGAAATGCCCAAGGTCGAAACCGTCATCGTGCCCAGTTTTGATTTCTGGGGCGGTGTCGGCGAGCCCACCATCTGCGTCGTCGCGCCCTGCGTGCTCAACGCCATCCATGCCGCCACGGGCAAACCGATGCGCAGCCTGCCGCTCAAGCATGTGAAGCTGGTGTAGGCCGGCAAAGCCCGGCATTTCTGGCCATTACTGGCCGGGCGGGCGTCTCAGACTCGGTGCACGAACCTTGTCGCCCTTTGCCGGGTGGCGCGCTGCCTATGCGTGCTCACTGGCCGGGGCGGCGCGCCACCGATGACCGACACCCTTGCCTTGAATCGACTCCCCGCCGCAGCGCCTGCCGTCGCGGCGTACGGCGCCGCGGCCGAGGTTGGGCTGCGCACGCTCACCCAAGTGCAGGCGGCCATGCTGTCGCACACCGATCTGGCCGCCGCCACGGCTGCTTTTGTGCGCGAGATCGCGGCCCAACTCCAGTTCACGCACGTCAGCCTGGCGCTGTGCCGCGGCTTGGCGGTGGAATTGATCGCCTCTTCGGCCGGCGCCTTGCCCACGCGCCACTCACCGCTGGCGCAGCGCCTGCAGGCGGCCATGGCCGAGGCGCTGGATCAGCGTTGCAGCCTGTGCTTGCCCGCGCCGCGCGCAGGTGCGCAGCCGCGCATCACCCTGGCATTGCAGGCCTTGTTGAATGCTGAAAGCGGCGCCGCCGCCTGCGTGCCGGTGCTTGCCGGCAGCGACGGCGCGGCCAGCGCGGTGGGCGTGCTGTGCGTGCAGCGGCCGCACAGCCAGCCGCTGGGCAGCGCTGAGCTGGCCCTGCTGGAGCAACTGGCCTTGCTCGCCGCACCCGTGCTGAAGCTGATGGCGCTGAATGAACGGCCCTGGCACCGCCGCGCGCGTGACACGCTGCACGCCGGCGCGCAGGCGCTGCGCGACGAGTCGCGCCACGGCCTGCGCTATGGCGCGCTGGCTGTGGCGCTGGGCGCTGTGGGCCTGCTGTTCGTGCCGGCCGACACGCGCATCGGCGGCCATGCCCGGCTCGAAGGCGCGGTGCAGCGCGTGCTGGTCGCGCCGGCCGATGGTTTTTTGAGCAAGGTGCATGTGCGCCCGGGTGATGCGGTGCGCGCCGGCCAGGTGCTGGCCGAACTGGCCGAGCAAGATCTGCATGTTGAACGCGCACGCTGGGAAAGCCAGTTGGCGCAGCACGAAAACGCCTACAGCGCGGCGCACGCCGGGGCCAACCGCACGCAACTGGTCATCAACCAATCGCGCGCCGCCGAGGCCCAGGCGCAGTTGGATCTGGTCGACGCGCGGCTGGCGCGCACCCGAGTGACCGCGCCGTTTGAGGGGGTGGTGATTCGGGGCGACCTGAGCCAGCAACTCGGCGCGCCGGTGCAACAAGGCAGCGAGTTGTTGACGCTGGCCCCGCGCGATGCCTTTCGGGTGATGGTCGAGGTTGACGAGCGCGACATCGGCGCCGTGCAGATCGGCCAAAGCGGCAGCGTGGCGCTGTCCGCCCTGCCGTGGCAGACCCAGGCCATCCGCGTGGCCCGCATCACGCCCATGGCCACCGTGCTGGATGGGCGCAACGTCTATGAAGTCGAAGCCGAGTTGTTGCCCGCAATTCGGCGCGGCCTCCCGCGCTGGGCAACA
>JANMYI010000251.1:0-8263 GCA_031381955.1 Burkholderiales bacterium | reverse complement strand
CAGGGTGGCATTGCAGGCCGGTGACCCGCGCGCGCTGAATGGCCGCCGTGATGGCATGGCCGCCATGGTCACACTGTGCCAACAGGTCGGCCGGCGAGTCAGGCACCACATGAAACGAATGCACCAGGTACATGGGTGTGCCAGGCGCGGTGGTGGCCAGCACCGATTGGCGCCAATCGGCCAATGGGCTTGGGGTCAGCGCGCTCCAGCCGATGTGCGGGCTTTTCAGCGCCTGGCCTTGCGTGCCCAACACCGGCACCGGCACCACGCGCCCAGGGATCAGGCCCAGCCCTTCGTGCTCGCCGAATTCTTCGCTCGTGCTGGCCAGCATCTGCATGCCCAGGCAAATGCCCAGCAGCGGCCGGCCTGAAGCCGCGTAGCGGCGCAGGGGCTCGACCAGGCCGCGCTCGCGCAGGCCTTGCATGCCGTTGGCAAACGCCCCCACACCGGGCAGCACCAGACGCTGCGCGCCTTCAATTTGCGCGGCATCGGTGGCAAAGGACACCTCGGCGCCGCAACGCTCAAGCGCGCGACTCACGCTCAACAGGTTGCCGATGCCGTAGTCGACGATGGTCACGTGCATCTCAGACCTTCCGCACCGCAATGCCCGCTTGCAGGGCGTGCGCGCGCAATTCAGGCAGCGTGGTGCGGCCGTAGTGCAGGGCATCGGCAAAGGCCACGGCATCGGCCGTGCCCTGTGCCACCACCGCGCTCAAGTGCGCCGGTTCGCCGTAACCGCCGCTGGCGATGACGGGCACGTTCACGGCCGCGGCCACGGCGCGCGTCAAGGCCACATCGAAGCCCTTGCGCGTGCCTTCGCGGTCAATTGAAGTGAGCAAAATTTCACCGGCGCCCAGTTCAACCCCGCGCCGCGCCCACTCCACCACATCCACGCCCGAGCGTTCACGCCCGCAATCGGTGAAGACTTCCCAGCGGCCAGGCACTTGTTGCTTGGCTTCAATCGACAACACCATGCACTGCGAACCAAAGCGCCGCGAGACTTCAGTGATCAGCTCCGGCCGGCGCACGGCCGCGGTGTTGATGGCCACCTTGTCGGCCCCGGCGCGCAGCAGTTCTTTCACGTCTTCGCCACTGCGAATGCCGCCACCCACCGTGAGCGGCACGAACACATCGTGCGCGGCGCGGCGCACGATCTCGGTGAGCTTGCTGCGGCCATACAGGCTGGCCACGATGTCGATGTAGATCAGCTCGTCAGCGCCTTGCTCGTAGTAGCGGCGTGCGAATTCCTGCGGGTCGCCCATGACGCGCAGGCCTTCGAGGTGCACGCCCTTGATGAGGTTCGGGCCCTTGATGTCGAGCCGGGCGATCAGGCGCAGGTTGGCCATTCAGGCTGCCCCATGCCACACGCTGTGGCGCAGTTGCCATTGCTCGCCGTTGCGCTGCCACAGGTGCGGCGAGCGGAACGAATCGGCCAGGTTGTCAAAGTAGGCGCGGTCCATCTCGGGCTGTTCGAACATGGTCGAAGCCTGTGGGAATTCCTTGGCCGGAATGCTCAGGTAGCGAAAGACTTCTTCGGCAAAGCGTTCCGGGAATTCGCCGTCGAAGCGCTTGGCCAGCGCCACGCCTTCTTCGCGCGTGATGTCACCCGAGCGAATTTCTTGCGCCGCGTCATACGTGGCGCGGCCGATGCCGAACTTGATGAAGGTGGTGTAGTAGTGGAAGTCGTCGATGCGGTCGTCGATGCTGTTGTACTTGCTGTACGTGCCCGGCGTGCGCTCGGGCGAGGCCTGAAAGCCGCCATGCTCCACCGAGTAGTAGTAGCAGCTCTGCGGGTGCCACTTCAGGTAGTAGCCCAGGTAGTGCACCTCCACCTTCTGGCGCTCAATCTCTTCTGGGTTGGCCGGCAAATAAGGTTGCAGCTCATAAGGCTCGACACCGAAGTGCTGCTGCAAGTCGGCCACCGAGGTGCCGCCCAAATAGATTTTTGATTTGTCGTCGGAGGTGAAGTAAGACCAGTCGCGCTTGGCGCTCTGCGTGTCGGCAATCGGGTTGCCGTATTCGGCCTCGTTCTCGCCGTAAAACACAAGCGGAATCTTGTGCAGCAGCGCCATCTTGGGCGCCAGCGCCTTTTGGCCGAAGATGAACGGCTGGAACGGGTGGAACAGGTTTTCCACCGCCAGGCGCGTCACCAGCCTGTGCACCCTGCCGTTAGGCGTGCACAAGAAGTTGTCGAAGCCGGCGTGCAACCAGGCCTGGAAGTTGCGCCAGCCCCATTCGGTGTAGATGTGCGGCGCCCAGGTGACGGTGAGCGGGTGCATGCCGTACTTGGTGCGCAACATGTGGGCGGCGTAGAAGCTGTCTTTGCCGCCCGAGCCGGGCACCACGCAGTCGTAGCTGCCATCGTGCTTGCGGTGGCGGTCGCAGAGCTCGCGCAGTTGCTCTTCGCGCGCTTGCCAGTTGATGCTGCCGTGCTTTTGCTCGGCCATGCGGCAGGCGTCGCAAATGCCTTCGGCGTCGAAATTGATGGTGGCCTTCTTGCTGTCTTTGGTGTGCGCGTACTCCACCGCCGAATTCGGGCGCTGGTTCGAAATGACGCAGCGGCGGCAAAAACCCACGTTCAGCGGCAGGCCGTAACGGGTGCTGTCGGGCTCGCTCTTGCGGAACGGGGCCAGGTCGATGGGGCGGCGTTGCGGGTACTTAAGCATGGGCTTTCTCGGCTATAGCCTGGGCAAAGGCTTCAAAGTCTTCAAGGGTGTCGATGTCGATCGAGCGCGCGGCGGGCATCACCTGCGCCACCGTTTGCGGGCTGATGAAGCTGCGCGTTTGGCGCAGCCAATCAGTGCGCGCCACGTAGACCGCGCCGTTCAGCGTGTACACGGCGGGCAGGTCTTGGCGGCGCGTGGCACCCGGCGGCGTTTCAAGCAGGGCTTGCAGCGTTTGGCCCGGGCCCAGCCGGTACATCCAGTACGGGCTTTGCTCGGCCAGGCACACGCTCACGCAGGCCGGTGCGCCGCTGTGCGCGAGTTGCGCACAGGCGGCGTCGATGTCGGCCGCCGTGCGCAGCGGCGAGGTGGCTTGCAGCAGCACCACGTATTCAAAGCCGGGCAATTCATCCAGCGCATGCAGCAGCACGCTGATGCTGGTGGCGTCATCGCTGGCCAAGTGCGCCGGGCGGCGATAGGGCACGTCGCAGCCGCAGGCGCGCGCGGCTTGCATGATGGCGTCGTCATCGCTCGAAAGCACCGTGCGGTCGATGCTTTGCGAAGCCTGCGCCGCAGCGATGCTCCAGGCAATGAGCGGGCGCCCGGCCACGGGCCGGATGTTCTTGCCCGGCAGGCCCTTGCTGCCACCGCGCGCCGCGATCACGGCCAGCACCTTGCCGCCGTTGATCACCGGAACACCTCGGCAAAGTCAAGCTTGGCGCGCTCGTAGTCTGAAAGGCGCCCGATGTCGAGCCAATAACCATCAGTGTGGTGACAGCGCGAGCGCAGGCCGCGCGCCACCAACGTTTCAAACAAGGCAGGCATGTCCAGGTATTGCTCGCGCGGCACGCACGCCAGCGCTGAAGGCGAAAGAACGTACATGCCGGCGCTGACGATGAAGCGTTGCACCGGCTTTTCTTCAATGCTTTCAATCGCGCCGTCGCGTTCGCGCACCACGCCGAAGGGCACCTGCATTTCGTAGTCGCGCACGGCCATGGTGGCGTCGGCGCCCGATTCTTCATGCCGCTCGACCATGCGCCCCAAGTCTTCCTTGGTCAGCAAGTCGGCATTCGTCACCACCACCGGCTGCGTCGGCGCATGGGGCAACAAGCTCAAGGCGCCGGCCGTGCCCAGGCGCTGCTTTTCACGCAGGTATTCAATCTGCACGCCCAGCTTGGCGCCATCACCAAAGTGTTCTTCGATCAGTTCGGCCTTGTAGTTCACGGCAAAGTAAAAGCGCCGAAAGCCCTGCTCGGCCAGGGCGCGCACGATGGTTTCGAGCAAGGGCCGCGAGCCCACGCGCAGCATCGGCTTGGGCGTGTCGCGCGTCAGCTCTTGCAAGCGCCGGCCCAGGCCGCCGGCCATGATCACCACGCTGTGCGGCCGCTCGGGCGTGGCCAGGTAGTCGTCCACCGTTTCCAGGCCCACCACCACGCCCGCGACGTCGAGCACGGGTATCTGGTGCAGGCCGAGTTGGCGCATGGTGGCCAAGATGGAAGGGCGGTCTTGCCCCGGGCGCGCGCAGGTGGGCGTGCGGTGCATGGCGGCGCTGGCCAAGTCATTCAAGGCCAGGCCTTTGAGCAGGCCGCGGCGCGCGTCGCCATCGCTCAGCGTGCCCAGCAAGCGGCGCTGCGGGTCGACCACCAAGGCGATCTGGCAGCCGCCTTGGTCGATGGTGGCCAGGGCGTCGCGCAGGCTGGTTTCGGGGCCGATCAGCGTTTGTTCCCAGCGCTTCATGCCCGGCCTTCCAGGGGCCGCGCGGGCACGCCCACCAACGTGCAGGCCGTGATGGTTGACTTGACGACCACCGCGCCCGCGCCCACCACCGTGCCTTGTGCCAGGCGGAGGCCCTGGCGCACCACGGCGCCAGCGCCGACATGGCACTGCGCGCCGACGACCACCGCGCCGCAGAGCAGCGCGCGCGGGGCGATATGGCTGTAGGCGCCGACCTGGCAATCGTGCTCGACGATGGCGCCCGTGTTGATGATGCAAGCCTCACCAAGCTCGGCTCCGGCTTGCACCACGCTGGCCGCCAGCAGCTGTACGCCGGTGGCGAGCGTGGCGAACGGCGACACCACCGCGGCCGGGTGCTGCACGCCGGCAAAACGCCAACCTTGGCGTTGCAAGCGCTGCTGCACGGTGTGGCGCAGCGCATCGCTGCCGGCGCGGCTGACCTCACCGATGCCGCCAATGCCGTTGACCAGCATCACGTCGTGCTGCGCATACGCGGCCAGGGCGTCGTCGCTGCCCAGCACGGGCCGGCCGCAAACGTGTTGGCCATGGCGGCCGGGGTCGGTGTCGGTCAGGCCCAGCACCGGGTGCCCGCCGGCGAGCAAGGCATCCACCAGCACGCGGGCATGGCCACCGGCGCCGATGACGATGTGGGGTAGGGCGGTCGTCATGGCTCGATCTGCTCGTCAAGGCCATAGTCGCGGCGCGCCACGCGGCCCAGCAACTGCCAGGTGTCCATCGGCGAGATGCCAGTGCCCGGGCGCTTGCAGGCCAGCATCTGCTGTGTGAAGACCTCGCCGCTAGCAATGTCGCGCGCGGCCACAACGCTGCGCCGCGCCACCGGCCGGTTGCCCGCTTCGGCCGCGGCCGGCAGCTTGCGTGGCGAGCCCAGGGCTTGTTCGATTTGGCGGATGCCGGCCACCAACGCCACCAGCTCGGCGGGTTCGAGTGAGGCGGCATGGTCGGGCCCGGGCAGGCTGCGGCTGAGGGTGAAATGCTTTTCAATCGCCACCGCGCCGCGCGCCACCGCTGCCAACGCCACGGCCAGGCCTTGGGTGTGGTCTGAGTAGCCCACGGGCAGGCCAAAGGCCGCGGCCAGGGTGTCCATGGCGCGCAGGTTCACGGCCTCGGGCGGCGCCGGGTATTGCGTCACGCAGTGCAGCAGGGTGACGTGCTGGCGCAGCGCCTGCTGGCCGGCGTCGCTGGCGAACGCGGCTTCGAAATCAGTGCGGCCGGTGGGTTCGGCGTCATGCAGCAGGCCAAAGGCGATCACGCCCAGCGCCTGCTCCACTTCGGCCAGCGTGGCCATGCCGGTGGAGACGATCAACGGCTGGCCCAGGCGCGCGGCTTGCAACAGCAGCGGCGCGCAGGTGATGTCGCCCGAAGGCAGCTTGATGGCCGGCATGTCGAGCTGCGCCAGCAGGCGCAGGCTGTCGGCATCGAACGCGGTGGACATGAAGCGGATGCCGCGCGCGCGGCAGTGCAGCACGAGGGCGTGGTGGTCAGCGGCTGACAGCTCCAGCGCCTTGAGCATGCCCAGTTGGTTGCCGCCTTCGCCCATGTTGGCGGCCTGGTAAGCGGCCTTGTCGGCATAGGCGGTGACGAGTTGCTCGGCATGGAAGCTTTGAAACTTCACGGCGTCGGCGCCGGCATCGGCGGCCACGTCAACCAGTTGCCGTGCCCGCTCAAGTGAACCGTTATGGTTGACGCCGGCCTCGGCGATGACGAAAGTGTGTTCAGCCACCGGCCGCCCCTTGCAGGTGAAACGCCTTGCTCAGCAGCGTGGCCGGCGGCGGCAGGCGGCGCAACACGTTGACGATGCGCGCCGTGCTGTGGCCGTCGCCATACGGGTTGACCACGTTCGAGCAATCGAGCACCAGGGCGCGCGCAATGGCTCCGGCAATGGCGTCGCGCTGCGCTGCGCAATGCAGCACCGAGGCCGCGGCCAGGCGCCCTTGCTGGCGCGTGCCGATGTTCACCGTGGGCCGGTGCAAGCTGGGCGCTTCGTACAGGCCGCTGGATGAATTGCCCACCACGGCGTCGCACAGTGCCATCAGGCTGAGGTAGCGCAGGCTGCCCAGCGAGGCATGCACCCGCGCGCTGGCGCCGCGGCGCTGGGCGAACGCATCAAGCGCGCTGCCGATGCTGCGCCCGCCGGGGTCGGCGTTGGGCCGGCTGAGCCACAGCACGATGTCTGCGGGCAGGCCTTCGAGCGCGGCCAGCAGTTCATTGAACTCGGCCAGCCCGCCATCGCCCGCGAGCGTGACGGGGTGAAAGGTGACGAGCAGGTTGCGCGCCCCCAGGGGCATGCCCAGTGCGGCTTCGAGCGCCGCACGTTCAAGCTGCGGGCGCCGATGCAGGTGGTCCAGCCCCGGGCTGCCCACCACGTGCACCTGGCGCGGGTCTTCGCCCATCTGGCGCACGCGCTGTGCCGCCAGCTCGTTGGTCACGAAGTGAAGCTGCGCCAGCTTGGTGATGGCATGACGGATGGATTCGTCGAACGCGCCTTCGGTGGTGTCGCCGCCGGCAATGTGCGCCAACGGCACCCCATGGAACAGGCAGGCCTGCGCCGCGGCCAGGATCTCGAAGCGGTCGCCCAGCACCAGCACCAACTCAGGCTGAAGCGCCAGCAATGCTTCAGACATGCCGATCACGCCCAGCGCCACCGAGCGGCAAGTGGCGTCGGGCGTGTCACTGGCCAGCAGCATCTCCACGCGGCGGTCGGCCTTGAAGCCGTCGCGTTCGATCTCGTCAACCGTGTGGCCATGCTCACGCGACAGGTGCATGCCGGTGACCACGAGTTGCAGTTCGAAGGCGGGGTCGGCGCGCAGGTCGTGCAGGAGCCAATGCAGCAGACCGTAGTCGGCGCGGCTGCCGGTGACGACACAAACCTTGCGTGCCATCAAGCCCCCAGCTTCGCGCTGCTGGGCAGGTTGATCACGCGCGCTTCAAGTTGGATGGCGGTGGGCAACGCGCTGCGCGGGCAGGCCTGGTACATGGGCAGGCGATGCATCAGCGTCCACAGCGGGCGGGCCATGACGCCGGCATCGTTCAGCGCGGCCAGCAGCTCGTCGCGGCGGGCTTCGTTCGCCTCGTCCAGCACGATGGCGTTGAGCCAGTAGTTGCTGGCCGTGCCGGCGGGTTCACGCAAGAAGCGCAAGCCGGGCACGCCGGCCAACGCGGCTTCATAGCGCATGGCGAGTTGGCGCTTGCGCTGCACCATGCCGGGCAGGCGCTCAAGCTGCGCGCAGCCCAGCGCGGCATTCAGGTTGGGCAGGCGGTAGTTGTAGCCCACCTCGTCATGCACAAAGTTCCAGCGGTGCGGCGTGCGCGCGGTGGTGGTGAGGTGCTTGGCGCGCTTGGCCAGGGTCTCGTCATTCGTGAGCACGGCGCCACCGCCGCCGGTGGTGACGACCTTGTTGCCGTTGAAGCTCAGCGCCGACAGCAGGCCCACGTTGCCGGTGTGGCGGCCGTGGTAGGTGGAGCCCAGCGACTCGGCCGCGTCCTCAATCAGCACCAGGTGCCAGCGCCGGGCCAGTTCAGCCAGCCCATCCAGCTCGCACGGGTGGCCGAAGACATGCATCACCACCAGGGCGCGGATGCGCGCACCGGTCTGGCGGTTGAAGCAGGCATCGCCGCGCAGCACGGCGGCCTGCTGCAGGTGTGTTTGCAGCGCGGGGGCACACACGCCCAATGACGTGGCTTCGCTGTCGACGAAGTGCGGCGCGGCGCCGCAGTAGGACGCCGCATTGGCCGTGGCAATAAAGGTCAGCGCCGGCATCAAGACTTCGTCACCCGGCTGCACGCCGGCGAGCAGCAGGCACATGTGCAATCCCGCCGTGCCATGGGCCGTGGCCACGGCATGCGCG
>JANMYI010000137.1:0-10249 GCA_031381955.1 Burkholderiales bacterium | reverse complement strand
CCGCATCACCGTGCTCGACCGCGGCGGGCTGGAAAAGCGCAGTTGCGAGTGCTATGCCGTGGTCAAGGCCGAGTACGACCGGTTGTTGCCTCGGCAAGAGGCAGGCTAGCTGCCACAGGAGCCTGGGCGGGCGGCATAGGCCGCCAACAAGTCCAGCCTGTAGGCGCGGGCCCACAGTGAAAGCCGGTGCCGGCTGATTGGCGCGCCGCGATGGCCTCGGGATGATGAGTTCCATGCCCACTCACTCAGGCTCCATGACGACCGCTGACGCTCCAGTTGCCGATCCATTCCAGAACCAGTTGCTGGCCGCGCTGCCGGCGGCTCAATGGCCGCACTGGAAAGCACTGCTCGAGCCGGTGGTGTTGCAACGTGGGCACGTGCTGTGCGAAAGCGGGCGCACACCGGCATATGTGTACTTCC
Source organism: Burkholderiales bacterium (assembly GCA_031381955.1). GTDB lineage: Bacteria > Pseudomonadota > Gammaproteobacteria > Burkholderiales > Burkholderiaceae_C > Rubrivivax. The sequence goes on along the minus strand of JANMYI010000137.1, from coordinate 9,829 downwards.
CGGTCACGGCGGTGGTCTCGCTGCTGGTGCTCACGCTCGAGGGCGAAGCCACCGAGGTGGCCGTGGTTGGACATGATGGCGTGGTGGGCATCTCGCTGTTCATGGGCGGCAGCGCCATGCCCAGCCAGGCTACCGTGCAAGCGGGAGGCACGGCCTACCGTTTGAACGCCGCGGCGCTGATGGGTGAAGTGGAGCACGGCGGCGTTGTGCTGGAGACCCTGCTGCGCTACACGCAGGCGTTGATGGCGCAGGTGGCGCAAACCGCGCTGTGCAACCGGTACCACTCGATCAGCCAGCAATTTAGCCGCCGCCTGCTGCAAGGGCTGGATCGCGCGCCGTGCCACGACCTGCAAATGACACAGGAGACCGCGGCGCAGTTGCTGGGCGTGCGCCGCGAAGGCGTGACGGCTGCGGCGTTGAAGTTGCAACGCAGCGGCGTCATCAGCTACCGCCGAGGCCACATTGCCGTGCTGGACAGAGGCGCCCTTGAGCGGCACACCTGCACCTGCTACGGCGCGGCCAAGCGCGAATACCAGCGGTTGATGCCGGTGGCCATGCCGCTTGCAGCCTGACGCCGGGCTGTATTCGAGGCAAAGCGGGGTGGCGTACAGACGCCGCGCCCTGCAACGACCACCGTGCGTGAACCCGGCGGCGCCGGTTTGAGATCGACGCTGCATTGCAGCCTCCGACTCCCCTGCAACACCCCTGGAGCGCCCTAAGGGCAGCGTGGAAAACCAACTCATCAACATGTTGCCGCGGCAAGACCGGCTGCGCTTGCTGGCACTTTGCGAACCCATCCAACTTGTCATGTCCGAGGTGCTGTGCCAACCCGGCGAAGCCATCCGTCATGTCTACTTTCCCACCGATGGCTTTATTTCCCTGCTGACGCTGGTTGAGGGCAAACCCAGTCTGGAGGTCGGCATGGTGGGCGACGAAGGCATGCTGGGTGCGCAGGTGGCGCAGGGCGTGCTCACGGCGCCACTGCATGCACTGGTGCAGGGCCCCGGGCACGCCTGGCGCGTGGCCGCAGGTTCGTTTCGCAAGGAGCTGACGCGCAGTACTTCATTGCAGCGCGTGCTGCACCGCTACCTGTATGTGTTGATGGGGCAGCTCACGTCGTCGGCAGCGTGCCTGCGTTTTCACCGCATCGGCCCGCGCTTGGCGCGCTGGCTGCTGATGACCCAAGACCGTGCCCACCGCGAACGCTTTCACGTCACACATGAGTTCCTGGCCTACATGCTTGGCATGCGCCGGGTGGGCATCACCGCGGCGGCCGGCGGGCTGCAAAGCGAGGGCCTGATCGAATACACCCGCGGGGAGTTGCATGTGCTGAACCGCCCGGGCCTCGAGGCCGCTGCATGCACCTGTTATGCGGCCGACCGGTTGGCCTACTCGAGCGTGATGAAGCCGGCGTGAGCGCCCTGCCACGGGCGCGCAAATTGCAGAAGCGGTGTGCCCGCGCGCAACGCGGTTTGAAGGAAAGCGCCGCAGTGTGCGCCAGCGCACCGAACTACCACACCTCTGCCCGTACGCTGGGTGCATCAATGGCACCTGCCCCACTGCAAAGGAACTGACATGAAACCCTCTTCACTCATCTTTGCCTTGCTGGCCAGCACCGGCTTGCTGGCCTGCGACAAACCCACTGTGGTGAACGTGCCGCCGCCAAGCCAGGCGCCGGTGGTGGTGCCAGGCCCGGCCGGCCCCGCTGGGCCCGCGGGTGCTACTGGTAGTACGGGCAGCACGGGCAAGCCAGGCGACAGCGGCACTGTCATTGTCATGCCCATGGCCTCGGAAACGCCGGCCGCTGCGGCTTCGCAACCGCGTTAGCCGCGGGAGAGATCGGCAGCGTTGTGCCGGTTTTCATCGTCACCACCAATCGGAGCTAGTCATGAGCCTGGGCACCATTTTGTTGATCGTTCTGGTCTTGCTGCTGATCGGTGCTTTTCCGAGTTGGCCGCACAGCCGCAATTGGGGCTACGGGCCCACTGGCGGCCTGGGCTTGGTCGTATTGGTTGTGGTGGTGTTGTTGGTGATGGGGCGGCTGTGACCTTGTCCAGCCGCCACAGGCCCGCCGGCAGGTGACGCGGCGCTGGTTGACCAGCGCCACGCTGGTACTGGGCTTGCTGTCGCTGGCCGGTTGCGCGAGCCGGCCCATTGCATTGCCACGCCCAGCCAGCGCACCGCCTGGTGCGTTGCAACTGGTCGGCGCGCGTGGGCCGTTGTCGGCTGCGCAGAGCAAAGTTGTTTTGGACAGGCTGCAAAAACGCGGCACACCCACCGACATCTTCGAACGCCACTTGGCAGTCGAAGAAGCCGTTGCCGAAGGCCCCTTGACCGTTGGCAATGACGCCGTGTTGCTGCAAGACGGCCCGGCCACCTATCGCGCCATGTTTGCCGCCATCGAACGCGCGCGCGACCACATCCACATGGAGACCTACATCTTCGACGATGACGAAGTAGGCCAGCGCTTTGCCAAAGCACTCATCGCCAAGCGGCGCCAGGGCGTGCCGGTGCACCTGATACGCGACAGCGTGGGCACGCTTGGCACGCCCGAGGCTTTCTTCCAGACGCTGGTGGACAGCGGCATCAAGGTGCTGGAGTTCAACCCCGTGAACCCGCTGCAGGCGCGCCGGGGGTGGGAGCTGAACCAACGAGACCACCGCAAGTTGCTCATCGTCGATGGCCAGGTGGGTTTCCTGGGCGGGATCAACGTGAGCAGCGTGTATTCCGGCGGCTCGTTCATGCAGCGGCGCGGCAGCAGCGGCGAGCCTGCGTGGCGCGACACCCATCTGCAACTGCGCGGCCCCGCGGTGGCTGAGCTGCAAAAGATGTTCCTGGCCACCTGGGCCGCACAGCATGGCGCTGAGTTGCCGCAGCGGCGTTACTTTCCGCCCGTGCAGCAGGCGGGCAACCTGGTGGTGCGCGCCATCGGCAGTTCACCCACCGAACCTTACAGCCAGCTCTACGCCACGCTGCTATCGGCCCTGGGCAGCGCGGAAACCAGTGTGCAGTTGACCAACGCCTACTTCGCTCCTGACCCGCAGTTGCTGCTGGCCCTGGAAAGTGCGGCAGCGCGCGGTGTGGACGTGAAATTGATCCTGCCCAGCCAAACCGACTCGTGGCTGGTGTTCCACGCCGGGCGCAGCCACTACGAGCGCTTGCTGCAAAGCGGCGTGAAGATCTTCGAACGCAGCGGCGTGATCCTGCATGCAAAAACAGCATTGATCGACGGCGTGTGGGCCAGTGTGGGCTCAACCAACCTCGACTGGCGCAGCTTCGTGCACAACCATGAACTGGACGCCGTGGTTCTCGGCGCGCCATTCGGTGCGCAGGTGCAAGCTATGTTTGAGCGCGACCTGGCGGGCTCGCGCGCCATTGACCTGGCCATGTGGCAGCGCCGCTCAGCGGCCCTGCGCGTCAAGGAGATGTTCGCCCGGGCTTGGGAGTACTGGCTGTAAATGGCCTCGCCATGCCGACGACATTACGTCGTGGGCCTGACGCTTCCAATGCCGCGGCAAATCACGACTTGCTCAGGGGGTGATGGAGCGACTGCGCGTTACCGTGTCTGAGTCAATGGGCACTTTGGCGCAGCCGCACCCGCAGGTCGTGCACGGCGCAGCGCATCTGCAATCCACCGTGCTCGAATGCGTGCTGGCGCTGGATTCGCGGCCCGGCCAACGCTGAGCAAATCGCCCAGCTGGCTGGCAAGTTGGTCGACGTTGTTTCCATGCCCCTGCACGCTGGGTGCAATTCAGCTGCGTGTGCAGCCCAGCATCGGCGTTGCCTGCTGCCCCACCGACGGCGACACCGCGGCGGAATTGCGGGCCTGCGCCGATGCCGCCATGCGGCTTGCCAAGGGCGCCGCAAGCCGATTCGTGTTGTACAGTCAGCCCGGCAGCGCTTGATGAGCCCGACCTTGGCGTAGCACCGCCTGGCCGTTTGGCGGCGTGTCGGTGTGGGTGGCGAAAGCGCTGGAAGACGGGGCGATCGAAGCAGCGAAAGAAGGCTTGGCCATGGTCGCTTGCGCCAGTGACGCCAGCACCGATACCCAGCCCTGCTTCGGCGCCTTGGCCACCAGTTTGTTGAGCATCGGGGGCAGCACGCCGGCCAGCAGAGCAGGGGTGAACAAACGCCGAAGCGGCACAAACCGCATCAGCGCTGCACCCACCAGCACCGCGGCACCCACCAACACAAGTGGATGGCGGTTGGCGACCGGTTGCACGCTGCTGCGCGTGGCCATGTTGAGGGCGCTGAGCGCACTGCGCATGGGGTGGTGTGTCCACCAGTGTTGTGCGGCGGTCATGAGCAAGTCAGCACCAGGCAATGATTTCAACGAGCTCAGCCACGCGCCAGGTGCGCCACTGGCGCGTGCCCGTTGCTCAGCCTCCCGTTCGGCCACCGTGTTCTGCACGTTTTGCCTGATGGTCTGACGCGAACGTTCCAGGCGGGCGCAGGCCAGCGCTGACAGGTTGCCGGGTTCCGCTGTATCGGGAAGTTTGGTGTCATTGCTCATTTAAGTACCTTCGTTCTGCATACGCACCTGCAAACCACCGCAGGACGTGTCGGCGGCACTCCGTAAGTCTCATGACGCCATCACTTCCCGCAGTAGAGCCAGGTCTGACCGTGCTTGTTGGCGCAGGCTGCCAAACGCTTCGGCTTGGTCGCCGCTGCGCGCGCCCAGCAAGCAGCCAATGCCCAACACTGTGGGCAACAGCGGCGTCAGCACCAGTACCCACACTGCACCGGAACTCAGCGGCGGAGCGATGGCGCACAGCATCACCGCCACACCCGTCAGCACCACCGCCACGCCCAGGCAGACGCCGCCGGCGGCAAACAGAATCACCCGCCGCTTCCAGGCCGAGGTGGCGCTTGCAACCTGGGAGCCAAATAGCTCGGCATAGCCCTCGGCATGGTCAACCAGCAAACCTGGGCGGGTGACCAGCAGTTTCAGAATGGGATGCATCACGACAAACCTGGTGCTGGTGGTGAGACTTCAGTCGTGGCCGCGCGAACGGCCAAGCAGGCTGACCAGCGCCATCAATGCCGCCCCGCACGCAGCGGCCATGAGCATGGCTTTGATGGGTTCATGACGCACGTAGTCGGTGGTGACTTCGCTGGCATGCTGCGCCTGATCGCGCAGTTGGCGGGTGCTGTCGCGCATCGCATCCACACTGCGCTGCGCTATCGCGCTGGCTTGTTCCTGCGCCCGCTCCAACATCGGCGCGGCTTTGGCGCCAAGGTCTTGCACGCTGGAAGCCAGCCCATCAAGTGCGGCGTTGGCCGTGCGTTGGGTGGATTGAATGGCTTGCTGCGCGGAGTGCGCCGCTTGGTCGGCCAGGTTGCTGGAAGAGTCGTAGGGTTTGGGCTGGTTCATGGTGGATCTCGGTTGGGGTTGAACGTGAAAATCGCGGCACAGCTCGCGCATCAAACTTTGCGCAACAAACTAACGCATCAGGCTCCAGAAAACAGGGCCAATGCGTCTCAGGCCTTGCGCATCAGGCCTTTCGCATCAGGCCTTGCGCATCAGGCCGTACACGAAACTCGCCACCGCCAGGATGGCGAAGACGACAAACAAAATTTGCCCGATGCCTGCGGCGCTGGTGGCGATGCCACCAAAACCGAACAGCGCGGCCACGATGGCGATGATGAAGAAGACGACGGCGTAATGCAACATCTGATCACTCCTGAGTAGAGCGGCCGTCGCACTGCGCAGCCTCCATCTGTTGGAGTGGGGTCTGATCAGCGCGGCCGCTTTTTTAAAGCCATGCCAGTGTGTCCGCGCCACCTGTGCGAGGCGATCAGCAAGGCGCCCAAGGCCCTGTAGTGCGGGCCCGTTGAACCCTGTAGGACAGTGCCCACAGCGCATGCTGCGAACGCGCGGCTGAGGCGCCGTCAGGCCATGTGCGCTTCGCTCGTGGCCGTGGCCAGCGGCAGGTTCACCTTGATCACGGTGCCCTGGCCCGGCGTTGATTCGATGCTCAACATGCCGCCCTCGGCCTCAACGCGAAAACGCATGCCCAGCAAGCCGTGGGCCGACCGCGCGGTTGAACCTGCGATGAAGCCAACACCGTCGTCGCGCACCTCGGCCTGCGCTTGGCCGCCCTGTGCGCTCAGACTGATCCACACCTTGCTTGCGCGCGCATGCTTGGTGATGTTGGTGATGGCCTCTTGCACCATGCGGTAGATCACCAACTCGGCCGCGGGCTCCAGCAGAACGGGCTCGACCGTGCACTGCACTTCCATGGCGGAGCTGGCGGCGAATTCACGCGCCAGGATCTCCAGCGTGGCACCCAGGCCGAGGTTGCTCAGCGCCGAAGGGCGCAGATCTTCGATGATGCGTCGCTTCAAGGCGATGCCGCTGTTCAAGGTGTCCACCAGATGCGCCAGGCGTTCTTGCGCTTCGGGGGCGGTGCCGGCCAGGCGTGAGCGGATGCGCGCGGCGTCGAGTTTGGCCGAGGTGAGCAGGGCACCCAACTCGTCGTGCAGCTCGCGCGCCAGGCGCTTGCGCTCGTCCTCGCGCGCGTTCTGCACGTGTTGCATCAACTCGGTGAGTTGGGCCGTGCGCAGGGCGACTTCAGACTCCAGCCGGTCGCGCTCGGCGCGCATCAGGCGCTGTTGCTCGCGCTGTTGTTCTTCGAGCGCGGCGTTGGAGCGCAAGAACAGCACCAACGCCAACAAGCTCAGGGCGCTGAGCGCGGCAATGCCGATGCGGCTGAGTTGCAGCGTGTGATAGACATCTTGCCGGCCCTGCGCCACGCTGGCAGATTCAAGCCGCAGCAGCTCGTCAGACAGCATTCGAGTGGCCTGCATCTTTTCTCTGCCGATGTCGCTGAGCACAATTTCCATGGCGGCGCCGGTGCGGCCTTCGTCATACAGGCGGATCGTCAACGCCAGTTCCGACAACCTGGTCTGGGTCGCGGCTCGCAGTTGCGACAACAGGGCGCTCGCCTGTGCGTCGTGCTCGTAGTGCCGGGCCAGCGACGCGAAATCAGTCTCGATGGACAGCAGCGCATCGGCATAGGGCTGCAAGTACTCCTTGCGCGCGGTCAGCATGTAGCCGCGCTGGCCGGTTTCGGCGTCGATCACGCTGCGCTCCAGGCTGCGGATGTTGCTGCGCGCCACGGCCATGGCACCCAGTTCGTCCAGCGTCGCCACCGAGCGCCAGTACGAGCCTTCGCTGATGAAGATCATGGCCGCCACGGCCACGCACACCAGTGGGAAGACGAAGGGGTTGCGTTTCACAACCTTTAGCATTTCCACGTTCAAGCTTTCTCCTCAGGCATGGGATCATGCAGCTGACTGCCGCGCATGGGATCGGGCTTGATCCAGTGCCGGTCGGTCGCCCAGCAACCACCCACGGGCACCGCCATGATCCGAATTGCCATTGTTGACGACCATGCCATGGTTCGCGCCGGGCTGCGCCAGTTCTTCGCCGACCAAACCGACTTCAGCGTGGTGGCCGAAGCCGCCAATGGCCGCGAGGCGCTGGACATCGTGCGCCGTGGCGAGGTTGACGTGATCGTGATGGACATCAACATGCCTGAGCATGGCGGTGTCGATGCCTTGGCCGCGATCAAGGCGCGCGCGCCCGACTTGCCGGTGCTGATTCTCAGCGGCTTCGCCGAAGAGCACTACGCCACGGCCTTGTTGCGCCAAGGCGCCAGTGGTTACCTGAGCAAGGATTGCGACCCCGAGGAAATCGTGCGCGCCATTCGCACCGTGGTGCGCGGGCGCAAGTACATCACCGCCGGCGTGGCCGAGCGCCTCGCCGACGGTTTGAGCGGCGGGGGCGACAAGCCGCTTCATGAATTGCTTTCCGAGCGCGAGCTGCAGGTGTTCTTGCGCCTGGCCAAGGGCGAAACCATTGGCCACATGGCGCAGAGCATGTCGCTGAGCGTGAAGACCGTCAGCACTTATCGCACCCGCGTGATGGAAAAGATGAAGCTGGAATCGAACAGCGACCTGACCTACTACGCGCTGAAGAACGGACTGATCCAGTGATCAAGCCTTCATGGCGTCGGGCGCCGCGTGGTCACCATCGTTGGTGGCCAGGTTGGAGCAGTAGCTGAGCAAGGCGTCGATGTCGTTGGACTTGTCGAACACCCGGTGGGCTCCGAGCTCAATGCACTTGTGGCGCATGTCGGCCGTGGCGTAGTTGCTCAGCACCACCAACGCACGCCCTGGGTGCTGCCCATTGGCGGCGCGCAACACGCCCAGCCCTGAGCCGCCCTTCAGGAAAATGTCCACGATCACCAGTTCGCATTCGTTGCCGGCCTGTTGCAACCACTGCACCGCAACGCATTCGCTCTCGGCCGTGCCCACAACCTCAACCGGCGCCAGTTCCTCGAGCGTGGCGATAAGGTTCTCTCGGATCACCGGGCTGTCTTCTACGAGATAGGTCTTAAGCCGGTGCATGACAGGGCGGATTCCTTGGCCCCACGAGGGACCGATTGCGATGCCCAGTTTGGAACGCAGTCGTGCGCGCCGCTCTGTTCTTTGTGGGCACCTCAGTGTGCACGTGAAACTGACTCACCGCCATGGGTGTCGGCTGCAATGTGTGTCAGACAACGCCTACCTCGAAATGGCCGTAGGAGAGCAACTACGACCCTTGGCGGCGCTGTCTGCTGGTCGGCGCGCGACGTTTGCAAGACATTTCATAAGCGGTTAGGCGATCCGCTTGACGCCGTGCATTTCGAGAGGTTGAAACATGACATCTACATTCAAACGCTCCCTTTCCGTGGCCGCTTGCGCCTTGGCTGCCTTGACGGCGGCACTGCCGGCAGCAGCGCAGGTCACGTTCTACGAACATGACAATTTTCAAGGTCGCAGCGTCACGGCAGACCGCAACGTGCGAAATCTGGACAACATCGGTTTCAATGACCGCGCATCGTCGGTGGTGGTGTCGCGTGGCGACCGTTGGGAAGTTTGCGAGGACATTCGCTTCGCCGGTCGGTGCGTGGTGTTGCGCCAGGGTCAATATCCCTCCTTGGGGGCGATGGGGCTGAACGACCGCGTTTCCTCATTGCGCCTGGTCGATGGCAACACGCGCATTGAACAAGACCGATACGCCCCGCAGCCCGCGGTGGCGCAAGACTGGCGCCGGCGCCGCGACGAGCGGCTGTTCGAAGTCGAGGTGACGTCGGTGCGCGCCGTGATGGGCACGCCCGAGCAGCGTTGTTGGGTTGAGCAGGAACAGGTCAGTGGCGACGGCCGCAGCAATGCACCCGGTGCGGTGCTTGGCGCGGTGATCGGCGGCATCCTGGGTCACCAGGTGGGTGGCGGCAGCGGGCGCGACTTGGCCACTGCCGGCGGCGTGGTGGCCGGCGCGGTAGTCGGTAACAACGTCTCACGCAACCGCCAGCAAGGCGGCACGCAGCCGGTGCAGCGCTGCGAAGATGTGCGCGGCCAGAACCGGGTCGACCACTGGGACGTGGCGTACAACTTCCGTGGTGTTGAACACCATGTGCAGATGACTACGCGCCCGGGGCGCACGATCACGGTCAACCGTCAGGGCGAACCGCGGGTCTGAGCATGACTGAACCGGGCACCACGTGCGCCCGGTTCAGCGTTACTTCAGCGCCTTGAAGCGCAGCCGGTGCGGCTTGGCGCCTTCCTCACCCAGGCGCAATTTCTTGTCGGCCTCGTATTCCTGGTAATTGCCTGCATAGAAGAACCATTGCGAGTCGCCTTCGGCGGCCAGGATGTGGTGCATATGCGGTCGAGAAACCAGCGGTCGTGGCTGATCACCATGGCCGAGCCGGCGAATTCGAGCAAAGCTTCTTCGAGCGCGCGCAGGGTTTCCACATCGAGGTCGTTGCTGGGCTCGTCG
>JANMYI010000136.1:0-9934 GCA_031381955.1 Burkholderiales bacterium | reverse complement strand
CAGCGCAGGCCTTTCGCATCGTCGAACGTATCGGGCCGCGCGGTGTTGGGCGCGAAGTCGAACTTGTTGATCTGCTCGGGCGACAGGTGCGGTTGCGGTGCCAGCGGCGCCAGCGTCAGCGGCGAGCCGTCGCGCCAGCGGCCCATCAGCTTGGCGGCGATCAGCTCTGCGTCCATGTTGCTGCGCGCAGCGTCTTCAGCAATCGCGGCCTCGAACGCCGCCACGTCTTGCTTGAGCAGGCGCAGCGCGGCGTAGCTGCCGTTGTCCACCAGGCGGCTCGGCAAGTCGCCCGCGAAGTTGCCACCGTACTGGTTGAGGTAGTCCTTGCCGAGCAAAAACTCACCGGCCGCGCTGGCCGGCTGCATGTCGTGCGCCAGCTTGCCCGGCGAGCCGGCAATGCGCGGCTGGCCAATGCCGTCGCGATAGCCGAAGTGCACCTTGCCTTCGGGCAGCGCACAAGCGTCGTGGCACGAAGTTTCGCGCAGCCCATGAGCGGCGAACAAGGCGCGCAGTTGGGCGCTGCGCTGGGCCAGGTGTGTGGCCTTTCCTTCGTCGGTGAACAGTGAAACCAGTAGGTGCACCGGCGCGCCGGGCCCGCCCAGGCGCCACCGCGCCGGCGCGCTGCTGCCCACATCGCCCAGGTCTTCAGCGCGCTTGGCCGGGCCTTCCTGAAAGGCCTGCGGGAACAAGGCCAGGGTCGCGGCGTCAACGCCCAGCGCGGCCAGGCCTTCGCAGGTGAGGCTCAGGTTGAGGAAGTATGGCGGGCGCTGCTGCCAATGCTCGGCGGTGGTGACTTGCGGAAAACGTGCTTCGTCGCCGCCCACCACACCGGCGATGAAGCGGCGCGCCAGCGTGGCGTCTTGCACTTGCAGCGCAAAGTGGCGCGCAAAGTGCACCCGGTAGCCGCGCAGGATGTTGCCCTGGATGTCGCTGAGGTCGAGCTGCGCGGCCGGCGCATCAGGCACCGGCGCAGGCAGGGTGCGCTTGCCGCCTTCGATCTCGATCACCGTGGACTGCTTGTAGGCCGACCAGGGCTGCACCTGCTCCATGTTGTTAGCCTGCACGAAGGCCCAGAAGTCTTGCGGGTACTTCTGCACCGGCAGGCGCGGCGCGTCTTGAATGAATTCGAGGATGGCAGTGAAGATGTCGCCCATCACGGCCACGAAATCCATGATGTAGGACTTCAAGTCACCGTCGTACTCGGTCACCACAATCAGCGTGCCGAAATCTTGCGTGGGCAAGAAGCGCGCGAAATGCACATAGTGCAGGCTGGCCAGGGCCTCGCGCACCGCCGGCTGGTGCGCCTTGATGGCCATCAACAGAGCGGGCATCTGCGCCGGGTTCTTCAGGCGCAAGAACAAATTCAGGCCGCGCTGCATCTGCTCTTCAAGCGCCTGGTCACCGTGGTCGTAGACCTTGGCGGCGGCGGTCTCGGCAGGGGCGGTGGTGAGCGTGGGCATGCGGGGGCTCCAGGCCTGCCAGAAGGTGCAGGTTGCGCGCATTGTGTGCAGCCGGTTGCCACGCCGCGCCATTGCAAACCACTAGCTGCACAGGTTCTAGGGGGGCTCAGAATCGCCGGCACGCTCATGGATCACACAACCCAAACACTCGCCAGTTATCTGCCGCGCCGCCTGCTTAACCGCCTGGTTGAGGGGCCTGCCATTGCGCAGCCCGAGGTGGCCTTGCACAGCGCGGTGGTGCTGCTCAGTGACATCCAGGGTTTCACCACTTTGGTCGAGGCCTTCACGCGCAGCGGCCCCAGCGGCCTGGAAGAGCTGACCTGGGTGCTGAACCGCTATTTCATCGACCTGAGTGAAGTCGTCATCGCGCATGGTGGCGACGTGTTGTGCATCGCCGGCGATGCCTTCCTGTGCCACTGGCCGGTGCTGCCCGGCGCCACCTTGCACGACACGGTCTTGCTGGCCGCCGCCGCCGCGCAAAGCGTGCAGGCCCGGCTGCATGACCGCGAAGCCGGCCACGGCCGGCGCTTTCGCACCCGCATCGGCCTGAGTGCCGGGCCGCTGTGCCTGGGCCTGGTGGGTGGCGTGGGCGGGCGCTGGGAACTCGTGGCCAGCGGGCCGGCGTTGCACGAGGCCGCAGCCGCCGAGGCCGCCTGCACGCCCGGTGCTGTGGCGCTGTCGGCGCCGGCCTGGGCTCTTATCAGCGCCGCGCATGAAGGCAGCGCCCTGCCCGGCGGCCAGGTTGAACTGCTCACGGCGGTGGCCACGGTGCCCGCAGCCCGGCATGCGACCTTGCCCGTGGCAACCCACGACGTAGCCCTGCTGCACCCGTATGTGCCGCCCTCGGTGCTGGCGCGCGGCGCGGCCACGGCGGAATGGCTGGCCGAGGTGCGCAACGTCACGGTGCTGCTGGCCGACCTGCCGGCCCTGAATGACGACGAGCCCGAAGCCGTGCAGCGCACGCAGCGCAGCGTGGCCGCCTTCCAGCAGGTGGTGCAGCGCTTCGAAGGCACGGTGCGGGTGGATGTTGACGACAAAGGCATCATGGTGCTGGCCGTGTTCGGCCTGCCGCCGCGGGCGCATGAAGACGACGCGCGCCGGGCCGTACGCGCCGCCCGAACGCTGCACGATGCCCTGAACGAGCTGGGTGTGCATGGCGGCATCGGCATCGCCAGCGGGCGTGCCTTTTGCGGCGCCTTCGGCAGTGACCTGCGGCGCGAATACCTGGTGCGCGGCGATGTCATCAACCTGGCCGCGCGTTTGATGCGCCTGGCCAATGTGCATGCGAGTGCGCAAGTGGTGATCGACCACGCCACCATGCAAGCCCTGCGCGGCAGCTACGAGCTGCGCGAGCTGCAAGCCGTGACGGTGAAGGGCCGCAGCGAGCCGGTGCGCTCATACCTGCCTTTGGCCGAACGCCAGGGGGTGCACACCGCACACCGCGCACCCGTGGGCCGGGAGGCCGAGCGCCAAACCCTGCGCGACGCTGCACAGCGCTTGCAGCAATCGCATCAAGGGTCGCTGACCCTCATCCACGCTGACGCCGGCCTGGGCAAGTCCACGCTGGTGGCTGAAGCGCGCCAACAAGCGCAGGCGCAAGGCCTGCGTGTGCTGCACGGCGCGGCCGGCGCCGTCGAATCCACCACGGCCTACTTCGCCTGGCAGCCGATCTTTCGCACGCTGTTGGGCGTGGACGGCAACACCGCCCGGGGTGATGTGGCGCAGCGTGTTGACCAGTACATGCAAGCCCTGCCCGATTGGGCCCGGCTGGCGCCGCTGCTGGGCAGCGTGCTCGGCCTGGCGCTGCCGGAAGACCCGTTAACCGCGCAGCTCACAGGCGCCGTGCGCGCCGAGAACACGCGCCGCCTGCTCACCGCCATCCTGGCGCACGAAGCGGCCCGCATGCCCACCGTGCTGGTGCTGGAAGACGCGCACTGGCTCGACAGCAGCAGCTGGGCGGTCTTGCATGACGCGGCCACGCTGGCCGGCACGCTGATGCTGGTGGTGACCACGCGGCCCCTGAGCGGCGACGACAGCGCCGAGTTCGCCCGCCTGGAGCAACTGCCGGGCTGCCAGATGATCAAGCTGGACACCCTGGCCAGCGAGCACATGGGCCAACTCATCGCCCAGCGCCTGGGCCTGCACGCCGTGCCGCCGGCGCTGTTGAACCTGGTGCAGGAGCGCGCCGCGGGCCACCCGTTCTTTTGCGAAGAGCTGCTGCAAAGCCTGCTTGAATCGGGCAACTTGCGCGTGACCGAAGGCCGGTGCGAAGTGGGCGACCTGAAAACACTGGTGCTGCCCGACTCGGTGCAGGGCGTGATCCTCAGCCGCATCGACCGGCTCACGCCCGGCCAGCACTTGTGCCTGAAGGTGGCGGCGGTGATCGGCCTGAGCTTCACGCTGCGCACGGTGAGCGACACCTTGCCGCAGCGTTCCGAGCAAGCCCAGGCGCATGACAACCTGCGCGGGCTGCACAGCGTGAACCTCACGCTGCCGGTTGAATCCACACCCGAAGCCACGCCCGAAGCCTGGCGCTTCCGGCACGCCATCACGCGCGACGTGGCCTATGAGCTGATGCCGCTGGCGCAGCGCCAGCCCATCCACCACGCCGTGGCGCAGTGGCTGGAACAACACCACGCGCAGGAACTGCCGGCGCAAAGCGCCCTGCTCGCCCACCACTGGGGCCATGCCGACGCCCCCGAGCGCGCCCTGCACTACCTTGAACTCGCCGGCCAACAGGCCTTGCGCAACGGCGCCTTTGGCGAGGCCTTGCAGTTCTTCGAACAAGCCGTGGCGCTGCACGCACAAGGCGCTGCGCCCGCCGACGCGACGCGCCGCGCACGCTGGCAAAAAGGCCTGGCCACGGCAACCTACTTTCTGGGCGACTTGCAGCGCAGCCGCCAGCACGCTGAAAGCGTGGCGGGCATGCTCGACTGGCCGGTACCGGCCGGTGGCCTGGGCCTGGCAAGAGGCCTGGCGCGTGCGTTGACGCGGCAAATTTCCCACCGCCTCTGGCCGCAGCGCTTCCTGGGCCGGCGTGCCGGCGAGCACGAAGTGTTGGACGAAGCCGCCGACGCCTACCGCATGCTCAGCCAGATCTACTACCTGGCCGGCGCCAACCCCAATGCGCTGGTGTACGTGACGCTGCGTGGCGTGAACGTCGGCGAGCAGGCCGGCCCCTCGCCGACGCTGGCGCGCAACCTGTCGAACATGGGCACCTTGTGCGGCTTCATGGGCAAGCCGGCCTGGGCCGAGTGGTATGGCCGGCGCGCCATCGACATGGCCGAGCATGGCGGCCAGGCTGCGGCCGCGGCTTACGTCTGGTCGAACAAGGCCTTGTCCGAAGCGCAGGCCGGGCATTGGGCGCTCGCCTTGGCCGCCAACACCGAAGCGCTGCAACGGGTGCAGCAATTGGGCGACTTCAACTTCGAGTGCGAGGTGTTGTCGATCCGCGCCGCCTTGTATACCTGTAGCGGTAACTTTGCCGCCGCGCCTTCGGCCTACGAACAGCAGCGCGCCCTGGCGTTGCGCAAGGGCAATCAGCAAATGCTGTGCTGGGCTTTGCTCGACGAAGTGGAGACCTTGTTGATGCGCGAACGCGACGACGAGGCGGCCACCGTGCTCGAACGTGCCCTGGCCGTGCCCACCGCGGCCACCGACGGCAGCAGCACGCTCGACAAGCTGCAAGCCGCGGCGCAGGTGCGCTTGCACCAAGGCCGCACGAATGAGGCGGCAGATGCCGCGCGCCAGGTGCTCGACGCCATCACCCACCAAGCACCCGCGGGCTACTACTGGGTCGCCTTCGGTGCCAACGCCACCGAGGTCTTCATCGACTTGCTTGATGGCGCCAACGCCAACGCCAACGCGGCGCGCGCCGACTGGCTGGCCGAGGCGCAGCGCGGCTGCAAGGCCCTGGCCAAACTGGCGCGCACCTTTGGCAATGTGCGGCCACGCGCCGCGCTGCTGGCCGGGCGGCTGCATGCGGTCCGGGGCAATGCGGCGGCGGCCCTGGCCAGCCTGCAGCAGGCCTTGAAGCTGGCGCAGGAAATGGACATGCGTTTCGAGCTGGCATGCGCGCAACTCGAAATTGCACGCCTGGGCGCGGGCGCGGGGCCGGCGTTGAGCCAGGCCGCGCAGGCCTTCGAAGACTTGGGCGCGGTGCGACTGTTGACCCAGGCGCGGGCACTGCCAGCACGGGCTTGATCACCCCGCCGCTCAAACCTCCTGAATCCTGCGGTTGGCCGCGCCAGGAAGCGTGGCCAGGCTGCGCCCGACGCTCGAACTGAGGTCGTTCTCGAACACCGAGCCGACGAAGACCCAGTCGGCACGCGTCTGCGCCGGCGTGAGCGTGACGAGCAGGTAGCCGCGGTCGCTGGTCTCGGCGTAGCGCAGGTCGGGCACCATCTTGACGAAGGATTCGGCCAGGTACTGGCGGGTGATACGCGGGTATTCGAGTTCGAGCCCGGCCGAGGTGACGGAAGGGGTTGCGAACTCGACCCCGACCGCAGCGCCGCTGGCGTCTTTCAGGTCACTGGCCCAGGCGTTGTGCGAGTCGCCGGCCAGCACGACCAGGTTCTTGTCGAGCCGGCGCGCCGTGGCAAACACCGCCTCGCGCGCCGCGGGGTAGCCGTCCCAGGTATCAGACTTGAATGGCGCGCGCGGCTGCGCGACCAAGGCCTGTTGCGCCGCGCTGCGCAAGGCCTGCGGCGTGGACTGCGCCAGCAAGAAAGCCGCGATGCCGTCTTCGTTGAAGTTGTCGAGCACGCTCAGCGGCAGGTGCATGCGCCCCATCCACACCTGCGAGCCGAGGAGTTGCCAGGTCGCGTTCGAAGCCAGCAGCCCGCCGTCCAGCCAGGCCGCCTGCTCGGCACCCAGCATCTGCCGCGTGGCGCTGGCGGTGGCGCCGGAAAGGTGGTCGGCGCGTGAGACCTCCTGGTCGCGGCCGATCGCGCGCGCGTCCAGCATGTGCAGCGTGGCCAGGTTGCCAAAGTCGAAACGGCGGTAGATCTTGGCGGGCGCCGCCGGGTCGGGCATGCGGATTGGCAGCCATTCCTGAAAGGCTTGCATCGCCGCCGCGCGCCGTGCGGTGAAGCTGCCCTTGCTCGGATCGTGTGCGCTCGCGCCGTCGCGCCAGATGCCGTTGATGAGGTCGTGGTCGTCCCACACCGCGATCACCGGCATCGCGGCATGCATCGCCTTGAGGTCGAAGTCGCCGCGGTAGAAAGCGTGGCGATCGCGGTAGTCCTGCAGCGTGATCAGTTCGCGGTCGGGTTCCCAGTTGCGGCCCAGCAGGCGCGAGGCAAATTCAAGCCCGCGGCTCAGGTCGGATTCGTAGAGGTAGTCGCCCAGCAGCACGGCCGCGTCGATGTCGCCGCGCCGCGCCGCGTCGGCGTAGGCGTGGAACTGGCCCACCGGGTAGGCCGCGCAGCTCATCACCGCCAGCCGCACCTGGCCGACAACACCAGCCGGGCCGGCAGGCAAGGTCTTGGTGCGCCCGACGGGCGACAGCTCGCCACCGAAGCGGAAGCGATAGTGGTAGGTGGTGGCCGCCTGCAGGCCGCTGGCGTCGACCTTGACGGTGTAGTCGCGCGCCGCGCTGGTGTTGGCGGCGCCCGAGGCCACCATGCTGGTGAAGAGCGGGTCGCGCGCGATCTCCCAGCCGACGTCGACCGCGCCGGTGCTGCCTTGCGTGACGCGGGTCCAGAGCATGACGCGGTCGGCCAGCGGGTCGCCGCTGGCCACGCCATGGCCGAAGGTGCCCTCAGGCACGGTGCCGCCGCCGCAAGCTGACAGGCCGGTGCCCAGCGTGCCCAGCGCGACCCCGGCCAGCGCGCCGTCGCGCACGAAGCGCCGGCGCGTGATGGGTGCGGCATTGGGCAGGGATTCAGTCGTCTCGCTGGGTGCTATTGCTGCAGGCTGTTCTGGCTGGCGCATGTTGGATCCCCATGAGTGGCACGCGTGCGGGCGGCGCTGGTTCAAGCAGGCGAGCCCGCGGCCAGACCCGGCGACAGGCCCAATACCAGCTTCTGGTACAGGCCCAGGTATTCGCGCGCCGGCCCGGCCCAGGAAAAATCGCGCGCCATGGCAGTGTGCATCAAGGCGCGCCAGCCGGCAGCGTCATGCCAGCAGGCCAGCGCGCGCTCCAGTGCCAGGGCCAGCGAAACGGGCGTGGCTTCATCGAAGACAAAGCCCGTAGCGCGGTGCGCGCGGCGCGCGGCGTCGCTGGCGTCCACCACCGTGTCGGCCAGGCCACCCACGCGGCGCACCACCGGCAGCGTGCCATAGCGCAAACCGTAGAGTTGAGTCAGGCCGCAGGGCTCGAAGCGCGAAGGCACGAGGATCATGTCGGCGCCGGCCATCACACGGTGCGCGCGGGCTTCGTCATAGCCCACGAACACGCCCACCTGGCCCGGGTGCTCGGTGGCCAGGTCGCGCAGTGCCGCCACCAGGGCGGCATCGCCACTGCCCTGCACCACGAGCTGCACGCCTTGCTGCAAGAAGCGGCCCATGGCGGCCAGCACGAGATCCACACCCTTTTGCATGGTCAGGCGGCTGACCATGGCCAGCAGCGGCTGGCGTGGGTCGGCTTGCAAGCCAGCCTCACGTTGCAAGGCGGCCTTGCACGCCACCTTGCCGGCCAGATGTTCGGCGCTGTAGGTCTGGGCCAGGGCGCGGTCGC
This sequence comes from Burkholderiales bacterium, assembly GCA_031381955.1. Lineage (GTDB taxonomy): Bacteria > Pseudomonadota > Gammaproteobacteria > Burkholderiales > Burkholderiaceae_C > Rubrivivax. Next base: position 1,795 of record JANMYI010000136.1, on the reverse strand, counting down.
TGGCCGGGTTCCACACCGCGGTGTCGATGCCGTTGAGGATGCCGGTCACATCATCAGCGCGTTTGCGGATCACGCCATCCAGCCCGGCGCCAAATTCGGCCGTGGTCATTTCCTGGGCATAGCTTGGGCTCACGGTGGTGATGGCATCAGCAAACTTCAGCCCGGCCTTCATGAACGACAACTGGCCGTGGTACTCAAGCGCGGCGGGCAGCATGAAGCGCGCGGGCAGCCCGAGCAAGGCGCCGTCTTGCAGTGGGAACAGGCCCTGGAAGGCCAGGTTGTGGATCGTGAACACGGTGGCCACGCTGCGCGCCGCGTGCAGCGGCTCCAGGTAGGCGCAGGCCAGCGCAGCATGCCAGTCGTGGGCATGCACGACTTGCGGCGACCAGTCGGCGTCCACCCCGCCGCAGGCCAGTTGCGCCGCCACCCAGCCCAGCAGGCCGAAGCGCTGCAGGTTGTCGCTCCATTCGCTGCCGTCATCAGCCTGGTAAGGGCCGCCCGGGCGCTGGTAAAAGAACGGTGCGTCCACCACGTACACCGGCAAGCCCAGCACCGGAATCTGCGCCCGCAGCACGCGCACCCGGGCCGCGCCAAAGGCCGGGCTCAGGTCGCACAGCACATGGGCACCGGCCAGCGCGTCGATGATGGGCGGCAGCCCAGGCAGCAGCAGCCGCACCTGGGCGCCCTGCGCCACCAGCGCCTGCGGCAAGGAACCCAGCACATCAGCCAGCCCACCGGTCTTGACCAGCGGGAACACCTCGGCGCCGACATGCAGGATCTTCATGCGAGTTTTTCCAACATGGTCTGTGTCACCAGGGTCACGCCCTTCGGGGTGACGAAGAAACGCTGCGCATCCAGCACGGCGTCTTCACCGATGACCATGCCATCTGGCAGCACACACCCACGGTCGATCACGCACTGGTGCAGGCGCACGCCGCGGCCCACCTGCACACCCGGCAACAGCACCGACCAATTCACCAGCGCGTAGGAGTGCACGCGCACGCTGGAAAACAGCACCGAGCGGAACAAGCGCCCGGAAATGATGCAGCCGCCCGAGACCAGTGATTCGATGGCCATGCCGCGCCGGTCGTCGGCGTTGTGCACGAACTTGGCCGGCGCGAGCTGCGGCTGGTAGGTCAGGATCGGCCAGCCGCGGTCGTACATGTCGAGCAGCGGGTCGGTGGCGGTGAGGTCGATGTTGGCGTCCCAGTAGGCGTCGATCGTGCCCACGTCGCGCCAGTAGGCCTCCATGCCGGGCTTTTGGCCCACGCAACTCATGCTGAACGGGTGCGCCACGGCGCAGCCATTGCGCACCGCATGCGGAATGATGTCCTTGCCGAAGTCGTGCGACGAGCCGGCGTCGTTCATGTCGCGCTTGAGCTGCTCGTAGAGGTACTTGGCATCGAAGATGTAGATGCCCATGCTGGCCAGCGACTTGTCGGGCTGGCCGGGCATGGCCGCGGGTTCGGCCGGCTTTTCGGTGAAGCTGGTGATGACGCGCGCTTCATCCACCGACATCACGCCGAAGGCCTGCGCTTCGCTGCGCGGCACCTCGATGCAGCCCACCGTGCTCGGCCGGCCGTGCGCGGCATGGTCGGCCAACATCAGGGCGTAGTTCATCTTGTAGATGTGGTCGCCGGCGAGCACGATCACGTAATCCGCTCGGTAGCTGTCGATAATGTCATGGTTCTGCCACACCGCGTCGGCGGTGCCGCGGTACCAGGAGTTGTCGTCGACGCGCTGCTGCGCCGGCAGCAGATCGACGAACTCGTTCATCTCCGACTTCAGAAAGGCC